>NZ_JBSGFD010000139.1:0-24089 GCF_053603215.1 Kitasatospora sp. NPDC004240
GGCGTCCGCGCCGCGGCCGAAGGAGCCGCCGGTCAGCCGGCTGCCGCCGAGCGTGCCGCTCGCGGCCACGCCGCCTCCGGGCAGGTCGTCATCGTCGTCCCGGCGGGCGCGGGGGTCGGCCGGCGGCCGGTCGGGGAGCTGGTCCGGCAGGGCGCCGACGGCCAGCAGCCGGGCCATCAGCGCCGAGGACGGGCCGGGGGTGCCGGAGTTGGTCAGCAGGTGTTTGACGGCGCGGCCCTCGTCCGCCTCGGCGAGGCACTGCGGACAGGTCGCCAGGTGCGCCTGCACGCGGTCCCGCGAGTCGTGGCCGAGCTCACCGTCGACGAAGGACGACAGCCGCTCGCCCAGGTGGTGCTCCTCGGGCGCCGGCTCCACGGCCCGTACGGCCACCGGGCGCAGCACGGCCTCCGCGGGCGTGCCGTCCGCCGGGGGCAGCGCCGGGGCGGCGGGCTCGGCGGGGTTGCGGCGGCCCAGCTGGGCCCAGCCGCCGCGCCTGGCCGGGGCCTTGCCCGAGGACTCCGGCCGGCCGGGACCGGAGCCGGCCGTACTCACAGTCGCCTCCGTCCACGACCGCCCTGGGCCGCGACCGCCTCACCGACGGCGGCGCCCACCGGCACCGGCTCCTCCGAGCCGCCCCGGCGCTCGCGGCCGGGGGCCGCGCCGGGGGCGCGGTGCTTGAGCGCGGCGCGCAGGTGCGAACGGCCGCGGTGGATGCGGCTGCGGACGGTGCCGAGCTTCACGCCGAGCGTCGCGGCGATCTCCTCGTACGACAGGCCCTCGATGTCGCACAGCACCACGGCGGCCCGGAACTCCGGGGCCAGGGTGTCGAGCGCCTGCTGCACGTCGGCGTCGAAGTGCGTGTCGCTGAAGTGCTGCGCCGGGCTCGGCTCACGGCTGGCGAGCCGCTCCGCGGCGTCCTCGCCGAGCGCGTCGAAGCGGATGCGCTGGCGTCGGCGGACCATGTCCAGGAAGAGGTTGGTGGTGATCCGGTGCAGCCAGCCCTCGAAGGTCCCCGGCGTGTACGTCGACAGCGACCGGAACACCCGGACGAAGACCTCCTGCGTGAGGTCCTCGGCGTCGTGCTGGTTGCCCGTCAGACGGTAGGCGAGGCGGTAGACGCGGGCGCTGTGCGCCTCGACGATCTCCTCCCACGTGGGAGGGGTCCAGGTCTGCGCGTCGGGGCCCTCGGCGAAGGTCGCCAGGGCGGCGGGGGCCTCTGCGGTGCCGGCGGCCGTGGTCTCGGCGGCCGGCTGGTCCAGGGTGGAATGCGCAGGCTGGTTCATCACGGGCTTCGGCGTACGGGCCGACGTGGTGCCGCGGTGGTGCCGCCGCACGGGGACGTCGCCCTCGGCCACACCTCCTCGGTCGGCTCTTCTGCCCAGCAGGGCCACCACCATATCCACCTCACCCGTCAAGCCCGGATAAAAGCGGCCGGGGCTGAAGTCCCGCCGCCCGGTCCCGTCACCATCAACGGCCCGCCGCCGTACGCGGTTCCCGGTCGGCCAGTAATCTGTGGCAGGAAATATCGACATCCCACGGCACCGGGCAGTCGCCCGGCGCTCCGGAACGAGGCAGCCATCAGCGAGTTCGGGCCCGAGCGCGCGACCCTCGCCGACACCTACGTCGGCGAGGACGCGGTGCTGACCTACGCCCGGGCACAGTCGGCCCGGAGCGGGATACGGGCGATCGGACCGAGCGGCGGCGCCTGTCTGCGCCTGCTGGCCGCCGCCCTGGACGCCAAGGCGGTGGCGGAGATCGGCACCGGGACCGGCGTCTCGGGCGTCTACCTGCTGCGCGGGATGCGGCCCGACGGCGTGCTGACCACGGTGGACCTGGAGCCGGTGCGCCAGCAGCTGGCCCGGGAGGCGTACCAGGCGGCCGGCTTCGCGGCCAACCGGTCGCGGTTCATACCGGGCCGGGCGCTGGACGTGCTGCCCCGGCTCGCGGACGGCCAGTACGACCTGGTGTTCTGCGACGGGGACCCGGCGGAGGCGCTGGAGTACCTGGCGGAGGCGCTGCGGCTGCTGCGGCCGGGCGGGATGGTCTGCTTCGAGGGGGTCTTCCAGGAGGGCCGGCTCGCCGAGCCCGAGCTGGACGACCCGCAGACCCACGCGGTGCGCGAGATGGTCCAGGCCGTCCGGGAGAGCCGGGAGCTGCTGCCGGCGCTGCTGCCGGTCAGTGACGGGCTGCTCTGCGCGGTCAAGCGCTGCTGAGCCGCCCGGCGGCCGCCCCGGGCCCGCCCGGCCCGGGAAGGGCCCGCCCGGCCCCGGGAACCACAGAGCCCGGGCCGACTCTCGTCGTACCCGGGCCCGGTGCACATCTCCAGGAGATGGGGAGCACCCGCTGCGGTCAGCCGCAGGCCTTCTTCAGGGCCTCACCCAGGGCATCGGCCTCGTCGGGCGTGAGCTCCACCACGAGGCGTCCGCCGCCTTCGAGCGGAACGCGCATGATGATGCCCCGCCCCTCTTTGGTGACCTCGAGCGGGCCGTCACCCGTCCGCGGCTTCATGGCCGCCATGCTCGTTCCCCTTCCTGCAAACGCTCAGCTACGCACCGGCAGTCCGTCCACCGCCGGTATCGAACGCATTGATCGGAAGCCATTATCCCGCATGCCACGGCCTGATGACCAACATCACTCTCGGTGCATCCCCGGCCGGACCGCCGCCAAGCGGAGCATTTCCGGCGATAAGCCCCGGCGTGCCCGCGGGCGCCACGCCGCCGAAAGGTGCCGCACCTCACACTCCCCAGCCGGCCGCACGCTCCGGCATCCTGGCTCACGAACGACCTCACGACGATCACGAGGGAGCCCTCACCCCATGTCGGATTCCGTGCTGTACGAGCTCGACGGACCGCTGGCCGTCATCACCATCAACCGCCCCGACGCGATGAACGCGCTGGACACCCCCACCAAGGTGGCGCTGCGCGACACCGTGATCGCCGCGGCCGGGGACAGCGCGGTGCGCGCGGTGCTGCTCACCGGCGCCGGCGACCGGGCGTTCTGCGTCGGACAGGACCTCAAGGAGCACCTGGGCCTGCTCAAGCGCGCCGAGGAGACCGGCGAGGGCGCGCTGAAGACCGTGTCCGAGCACTACAACCCGCTGCTCCGGGCGCTGGCCGGGATGCGCAAGCCGACCGTGGCGGCCGTCGGCGGGGTCGCGGCGGGCGCCGGCGCCTCGCTGGCCTTCGCCTGCGACTTCCGGATCGTCGCGGACACCGCCGGCTTCAACACGTCCTTCGCCGGTGTCGCGCTGACCGCCGACTCGGGCGCCTCCTGGACGCTGCCCCGGCTGGTCGGGCACGCCAAGGCCACCGAGCTGCTGATGCTGCCGCGCACCGTGCGGTCCGCCGAGGCCATGGAGCTGGGCCTGGCCACCAAGGTCGTCCCGGCCGCAGAGCTGGCCGCCACCGCCCGGGTGTTCGCCAAGGAGCTGGCCGAGGGCCCGACGGTCGCGCTGGGCGCCATCAAGGAGGCCCTCGCGTACGGCGCCTCGCACTCGCTGAGCGAGCTGCTCGACAAGGAGGACGAGCTGCAGACCCTGGCCGGCGAGAGCGAGGACCACCGGATCGCGGTCCGCGCCTTCATCGCCAAGGAGAAGCCGGTCTACCTGGGCCGCTGACCCTCGCCGCCACCGCGTGCGTGGCAGTCCGCCAGGTGGTCGTCGACCAGCCCGCAGGCCTGCATCAGCGCGTACGCCGTGGTCGGGCCGACGAAGCGGAAGCCGGCCTTCTTGAGGGCCTTCGCGAGCGCCGTCGACTCCGGCGTCACGGCCGGCACCTCGCCCGGCGTGCGGGGGGCCGGCCGGTCGGGGTCGCCGGCGTGCCGCCAGATCAGCGCGTCCAGGCCGCCGTCCAGGTCGCGGGCGACCCGGGCGTTGGCGATGGTGGCCTCGATCTTGGCGCGGTTGCGGATGATGCCCTCGTCCAGCAGCAGCCGCTCCACGTCGGCCGGGCCGAACTCGGCGACCTCGGCGATCTCGAAGCCCGCGAAGGCGGCCCGGAAGCCCTCCCGGCGCCGCAGGATGGTGATCCAGGACAGGCCGGACTGGAACGCCTCCAGGCTGACCCGCTCGAACAGCGCGTCGTCGCCGCGCACCGGGCGGCCCCACTCGCTGTCGTGGTACTCGCGGTAGTCGTCCGCGGACTCGCCCCAGCCGCAGCGCAGCAGCCCGTCCGGGCCGGGCACGGCCCCCTCGCGCGGCTCGCTCACCGGCCCTCCCCCGAGGTGCCCGGTGTTCCGGGCGCGCCCGGCACGGAGTCCTGCGGGGCGGTGTCCCGCGGCTCCCCGGCCGACTCCCCGACCGGCTTCTCGGCCTTCTCGGCCGGCTCCTTGGTCAGCCGGGCCGGGGCGACGACCTGGGCGAACTCCTCCAGGCCGGGCAGCGGTTCGGCGTCCGGCCCGGCCTGCGGGCCGCCCGCCTCCACCGCGCCGCGCACCGCCGAGGCGGCCTCCAGCTCGGCGATCCGCGAGTCCCGGTAGGCGAGTTCGGCGCCGAGGCGGTCGAGCACGTCGTCCACCTCGTCCATCCGGTAGCCGCGCAGCGCCATCGGCAGCCTTATCCCGTCGACGTCGTCCCGGCTCAGCGGACGGTCCTGCGGCAGCCGGGCGGCGATCCGGTCGTGCACCGCCTCCGGCAGTGAGCCGCCCCCGCCCAGCGCCACCAGCGCGGCGCCGCCGACCACCACGGCCATCGCCACCACGATCACCCAGAACACGAGCTGTCCTCCCGACTTCCCGGCCGGCCCCGACACTGGTGGGATCATGGTCCCTGAGTAGGCCGGGGGCCATCATCGCACCCGCCGCGACGGTGGAGGAGACAACGGTGGCACTGCGCCTGGGACCGCGGGAGTTCGGCGACGACGAGCTGGTGATCATGGCCATCGTCAACCGGACCCCGGACTCCTTCTTCGACAAGGGTGCCACCTTCGCCGACGAGGCCGCGTTCACCGCCGCCGACCGCGCGATGGCCGAGGGCGCGGCCATCCTGGACATCGGCGGGGTCAAGGCCGGCCCCGGCGACGAGGTCACCGTCGAGGAGGAGCTGCGCCGGACCGTCCCCTTCGTGGCCGAGCTGCGCAAGCGCCACCCGGAGGCCGTGATCAGCGTGGACACCTGGCGCCACGAGGTCGGCGAGGCGGTCTGCGAGGTCGGCGCCGACCTGCTCAACGACGCCTGGGGCGGGGTCGACCCGCGGCTGGCCGAGGTCGCCGCCCGGTACGACGCCGGACTGGTCTGCACCCACGCCGGCGGCGCCGAACCGCGCACCCGGCCGCACCGGGTCGGGTACGAGGACGTGATGGCCGACATCCTGGGGGTCACCGTCGGGCTGGCCGAACGGGCGGTGGAGCTCGGGGTGCGGCGGGACGCCGTGATCATCGACCCGGGCCACGACTTCGGCAAGAACACCCGCCACTCGCTGGAGGCCACCCGCCGGCTGCCGGAGATGACCGCGACCGGGTTCCCGGTGCTGGTCTCGCTCTCCAACAAGGACTTCGTCGGGGAGACCCTGGACAAGCCGGTGGACGAGCGCCTGCTCGGCACCCTGGCCACCACCGCGGTCTCCGCCTGGCTGGGCGCCCGGGTCTACCGGGTGCACCAGGTCGCGGAGACCCGGCAGGTGCTGGACATGGTCGCCTCCATCCGCGGCACCCGGCCCCCGGCGGTCGCCCGCCGGGGGCTGGCGTAGCGAGGCCGCGGGAGGCCCCGCTCAGATCTCGTCGAGCGGCCGGCGGGCGTCGGCGAGGATCTTCATGATCTCGTCGATGTCGTCGGTGACGTGGAACAGCTCCAGGTCGTGCGGGGCCGCCTTGCCCTGGGCGACCAGGGTGGTCCGCAGCCAGTCGACGAGGCCGCCCCAGTACTCCGAGCCGTAGAGGATCACCGGGAACCGGGTGACCTTCTTCGTCTGCACCAGGGTCAGCGCCTCGAACAGCTCGTCCAGCGTGCCCAGGCCGCCGGGCAGCACCACGAAGCCCTGCGCGTACTTCACGAACATCGTCTTGCGGACGAAGAAGTAACGGAAGTTCAGCCCCAGGTCGACGAACTCGTTGAGTCCCTGCTCGAAGGGCAGCTCGATGCCCAGCCCCACGCTCAGGCCGCCCGCGTCGGAGGCGCCGCGGTTGGCGGCCTCCATCGCCCCGGGGCCGCCGCCGGTGATCACCGCGTAGCCGGCCTCGGCCAGCGCCCGGCCGATCGCCACGCCCGCGGCGTACTCGGACGAGTCGACCGGGGTCCGGGCGGAGCCGAAGACGCTGACCGCGGGCGGGAGTTCGGCCAGCGCGCCGAATCCCTCGACGAACTCGGAGGTGATCCGCAGCACCCGCCAGGGGTCGGTGTGCAGCCAGTCGGTCGGCCCGGTGGTGTCCAGCAGGCGCTGGTCCGTCGTGCTGGTGCCGACCTGGTCCCGGCGCACCAGCACCGGGCCCTTCTGCTTCTCCGGCCAGGCCTTCTTCTTGCGCGGCTCGCCGACCTGCTCGTGACCGTGCCCGTAGTGCTTTTCGTCTCCTGTGCCTGTCATGACGAAACCCTACGCCCGTGACTGCCGGTTTTCAGGCAACGGCGGAAGGTCGGTTGGACGGCCGGGAGGTGTCCGGCGCACGTCCTCGGCCCCGGGCCGTCCCGCGGGTCGCCGCCGAGGTCAGGGCCGGGGCCGGGACGCGGCCGGGGCCCGGTCAGGACGCCGTCAGCCAGGCCCGCAGCCGCTCCTCGACCTCCGCGATGGCGCTCAGCGAGCAGTGCTCCTCGCGCTTGTGCGCCAGGTTCGGGTCGCCCGGCCCGTAGTTGACCGAGGGGACACCGAGCGCGCTGAACCGGGCCACGTCCGTCCAGCCGAACTTGGCCCGGGCCCGGCCGCCGACCGCCTCCAGGAACGCCCGCGCGGCCGGCCGGTCGAGCCCGGGCAGCGCGCCGGGCGCGGAGTCGGTGACCGTCACCTCGTACCCGGCGAGCACCTCGCGCACGTGTGCCTGCGCGCCGGCCTCGTCGCGGTCCGGCGCGTAGCGGAAGTTGACCGTCATCACGCACTCGTCGGGGATCACGTTGCCGGCCACCCCGCCGTCGATGCGCACCGCGTTCAGGCCCTCGCGGTACTCCAGGCCGTCGATCTCCACCCGCCGCGGCTCGTACGCCTCCAGCCGGCGCAGCACCTCGCCGGCGTGGTGGATGGCGTTGTCGCCGAGCCAGCTGCGGGCCGCGTGGGCACGCACCCCGGTCAGCCGGACCTGCACCTTCAGGGTGCCCTGGCAGCCGCCCTCGACCACCGCGCCGCTGGGCTCCATCAGCACGGCGAAGTCGGCGGCGAGCCAGTCCGGGTGCCGGGCGGCCAGGTGGCCGAGGCCGTTGCGGGTGGCCTCGACCTCCTCGCAGTCGTAGAAGACGAAGGTGAGGTCGCGGTTGGGCTCGGGCACGGTGGCGGCGATCCGCAGCTGGACGGCCACGCCGGACTTCATGTCGGAGGTGCCGCAGCCGTAGAGCAGGTCGCCCTCGACCCAGGACGGCACGTTGTCGGCGATCGGCACGGTGTCCAGGTGCCCGGCGAGCAGCACCCGCTCGGCCCGCCCGAGGTTCGTCCGGGCCACCACGTTGTTCCCGTACCGGTCCACCGTCAGGTGCGGGTACGCCCGCAGCGCGGCCTCCACGGCGTCGGCGAGCTCCCGCTCGTCACCGCTGACGGAGGGGAAGTCGACCAGCCGCGCGGTGAGCGCGCCGCCGTCGAGACTGAGATCCAGGGGCATCGTCGAGCTGTCCATGGTCGCCCAGCCTATGCCGCCGGCCCCCGGGGGAGGGCGGGGACGGCCCCGCCGGGGAACCGGACCTCCCCGCCGTGAGCCGAAGGGCGCGCCGCCACCGAAAGCGCCGGGGCGAGGAAGCGAACGACGCAGGAGAGAGCGCGGGAGCCACAAACGTCGGCGGCGGGCACGAGCGCCCGGAGGCGAGGAGCGAGTCCCCGCCGTGAGCCGAAGGGCGCGCCGCCGCCGAAAGCGCCGGGGCGAGGAAGCGAACGACGCAGGAGAGAGCGCGGGAGCCACAAACGTCGGCGGCGGGCACGAGCGCCCGGAGGCGAGAGGCGAGTCCCCGCCGTGAGCCGAAGGGCGCGCCGCCACCGAAAGCACCGGGGCGAGGAAGCGAACGACGCAGGAGAGAGCGCGGGAGCCACAAACGTCGGCGGCGGGCACGAGCGCCCGGAGGCGAGGGGCGAGTAACAGAACCGTTCGGCGCCGTACATCCGTCCGAGTGGGTACGGTGTCGGGGCAGCAGGACGCGCGGAGAGGGGCGAGGGTGGCCAGGAGAAGCAAAGGCCGGCGGGACGGCGGCGCGGCCGCCGGACGTCGCCGCCGCGGACCGCTGCCCGCGGTGCTCGCGGGCCTGCTGGTGCTCGCGGCGATCGCGGGCGGACTGTACTGGCTGCGCGGGGACGACCGGGCGGACGAGGGGTGCTCGGTGAAGACCCCGGCCGGGGAGGGCACCCTGGAGATCCCGCAGGCGTCCAACGCCTCGACGATCTCGGCCGTGGCGCACTCCCGCGGGCTGCCGGACCGGGCGGTGACGATCTCGCTGGCGACCGCGATGCAGGAGTCCAAGATCCGCAACCTGACCGGCGGCGACCGGGACTCGGTGGGCCTGTTCCAGCAGCGGCCGTCGCAGGGCTGGGGCACCGTGGAGCAGATCATGGACCCGGTGTACGCCACCAACAAGTTCCTGGACGGCCTGGTGAAGGTGCCCGGCTACACCCGGCTGCCGCTGACCGACGCCGCCCAGCAGGTGCAGAAGAGCGGCTACCCGCAGGCGTACGCCAAGCACGAGACCAAGGCGACCCTGCTGGCCTCGGCGCTCACCGGCCGTGAGGCGGCCTCGCTGAACTGCGTGGTGAACGAGTTCGACGAGATCGAGCAGGCCGCCGCGTCCCCGTCGGGCACCCCGGCGGCCGGGGCCACCGGGTCCGCCGCGCCCGCGGCCGCGCTGGACCGGACGCAGCTGCTGACCGACAAGGTGCGCCGCGAGTTCGGCCGGACGGTGACCCCGGCGGCCGGTTTCACCTCCACGATCAAGGGCGCCGAGAACGCCGTCTCGCTGACCCCGGAGCCGAACGCCAGCACCGAGGCCGGCCCGGACGCGGCCCGGCAGGACGGCTGGGCGGTGGCGCACTGGGCGGTGACGCAGGCCAAGCAGCTGGGCATCGAGACGGTCGCGTACGACGGGAAGGTCTGGCGCCGGTCCAAGTCGGCGGACGGCTGGAAGCCGCAGCCGACCGGGACCTCGACCAAGCTGGTCCTGGTGTCGGTCGCGGCGCCGGGCAAGGGCTGACGCACTGGTGTCCGGGTTGCCGCCGTACGGGTGATTCCGGTCAACCTCGGTGGACGGACCGCCCCGGCCCGCCACCGGGGTCCGGAACCGTCACCGCCCTTGCCGCGCGGTGTGTCCGCCGCCCCGGAGGGGCCCGGTCCGGCCCCGCCGTGCCGGGCATACCATCCGATCAGCAGCCTGACCCATTCCTTGCACCGGCCGAAACCTTCTGGCTTCTCGAGCGGTAGTACCGTCGTCCGCCCGGCGGACAGGACGGACCCACACCCCTTTCGAGGAGCCCCATGTCTCACCCCCTCACGCGCCGGATCGCCCAGGCCGCACTGCTCGCCGCGGCCGCCGCGACCCCGCTGGCCGCGGCCGGCACCGCGTCCGCCGCCGACGCGCTGCTGCCGAAGTCGGACCTCGCCGCGCCGCTGGGCCAGCTCAGCAACACGAACACGGGTTCCACCCTGCAGAACACCACGCACGAGCTGGGCCAGGCCGCCGGGGCCACCACCGCCGCCACCGTCGCCGCAGGTGTGCCCGCCACCGCCGACGCCACCGGCAACATCGTCGCCCAGCAGCTGCCGCAGGCCAACAAGGACGCCGGCTCGCTGACCGCCCCGGTCGACTCCACCGCCTCCACCACCGGCCAGCTGGGCACGGTCGCCCCGAAGGTCGCCTCCGGCCTGACCGGCAAGCTCGGCGAGGCCGTCACCGGCCACGGCGCCACCGGCCGCAGCGCCGACGCCTCCACCAACCCGGTCGGCGGGCTCTCCCAGACCGCCGGGCTCACCCAGGGCCTGCCGGGCGCGCAGTCGCTGTCCGGCGCCGTGCCGGGCACCGACGCACTCACCGCCGCGCTGCCCACCGGCGCCCTGGAGCGCGCGCTGCCGGCCGACGTGCCCGGCGCCGACCTGCTGGGCCTGGGCGAGCACGGCTCCGCCCACCGCCTCGGCGGCGCCGACCTCGGCCCGAACTCCCCGCTGGCCGGCCTCAGCGGCCTCACCGGCCCGCTCCAGGGCCTGCTCGGCGGCGTGAACGGCGGCAGCCTCAGCGGGCTGCCGATCGGCTGACACCCCGCACCCTCCCCCCGCACATGCCGAAGGGGGCCGGTTCGCACCGGCCCCCTTCGCGCGTGCGCACCCGTACGGGCTCAGCCGCGCAGCCGCTCCACCGCCGCCGCGACCCGCTCGTCGGTCGCGGTGAACGCGACCCGGACGAAGCGCTCACCGGCCGGGCCGTAGAAGTCGCCGGGCGCCACCAGGATGCCCAGCTCCGCCAGTTCGGCCACGGTCTCCCAGCAGGGCCGGTCCTGGGTCACCCACAGGTACAGGCTCGCCTCGGAGTGCTCGACCCGGAAGCCGTACGCCTCCAGCGCCGCCCGCAGCGCCGCGCGCCGCGCCGCGTACCGCTCGCGCTGCTCGGCCACGTGCGCGTCGTCGCCGAGCGCGGCGATCGTCGCCGCCTGGACCGGCGCCGGCACGATCATGCCGCCGTGCTTGCGCACCTCCAGCAGCTCCTTGACCACCACCGGGTCGCCCGCCACGAAGGAGGCGCGGTAGCCGGCCAGGTTGGAGCGCTTGGAGAGCGAGTGGACGGCCAGCAGGCCCTCGTGGCCGCCCCCGGACACGTCCGGGTGCAGGACCGAGGCCGGCTCGGCCTCCCAGCCGAGCTCTAGGTAGCACTCGTCGCTGACCAGCAGCGCCCGGTGCTCCCGGGCCCACTCGACCGCGCGGCGCAGCTCGTCCTCGCCGAGCACCCGGCCGGTGGGGTTGGACGGCGAGTTGACCCAGATCAGGCGCACCCGCGAGCCGTCCAGCTCGTCCACCGAGTCGTACTCCACGGGCTCGGCGCCGCACAGCCGGGCGCCGACCTCGTAGGTCGGGTAGGCGAGCCGGGGGTAGGCGACCTGGTCGCCGGGGCCGAGGCCGAGCTGGCCGGGCAGCCAGGCCACCAGTTCCTTGGAGCCGACGGTCGGCAGGACGGCCTGCGAGCCGATCCCGGCGCCGACCCGGCGGTTCAGCCAGCCCGCGATCGCCTCGCGCAGCTCCGGCGTGCCCCAGACGGTCGGGTAGCCGGGGGTGTCGGTCGCGGCGGCCAGGGCCTTCTGGATCACCTCGGGGACCGGGTCGACCGGGGTGCCGACGGAGAAGTCGCAGAGGCCGCCGGGGTGGGCGAGGGCGGTCCTCTTGTACGGCTCCAGCTTGTCCCAGGGGAAGACCGGCAGGAGGTCGGAAACGCGGCGCGCCGCTCCCGGGTGGCCCGGGAACGGCGCGCGCGTGCTGTCGTCGGTGCTCACAGCTTCAGATGCCACCGATCGCTCAGTGGTCTTCGTTCTGCGGCGGCAGAGCGGCGATGAACGGGTGGTCACGCTCGATCAGGCCGAGCTTCGACGCACCACCGGGCGAACCGAGCTCGTCGAAGAACTCGACGTTCGCCTTGTAGTAGTCCTTCCACTCCTCGGGAGTGTCGTCCTCGTAGAAGATCGCCTCGACCGGGCAGACCGGCTCGCAAGCGCCACAGTCGACACACTCATCCGGGTGGATGTAGAGCGATCGCTCGCCCTCGTAGATGCAGTCAACCGGGCACTCTTCGATGCATGCCTTGTCCTTGACGTCGACACAAGGCTGCGCGATGACGTAGGTCACGCTGTCGTTCCTCCTCGGAAGGGCCCTGGCGGCCCATTCTGTTTGATCGCGTGCGCGGGTGAGCGCGGCGTCGTCGATGCCCGCCCCTAGTATCGCGGGTCAGAGACCGCAAATGCACAGGAGGTGCCCAGATGGCGGCTGGAGGGCCGGTCGAGGACCGTCCGGAGGTCCGGATAGACCGCTCTGACGTGGGGCGACGGGTGTCGGTGCGACGCCTTTCGGAGTACGTGGACGAGCGTCCGGTGTTCCGCGATGCGATCGGGGTGCTCACATCCTGGGACGATCTTGGCCTGACGGTGGTCCCGCGTGACGGCGATCCGGTCAGTTTTCCCGAGAAACTGCTGGTCGCGGGCAAGGTCGTGCCGCTCTTCCCGGCCCGCCGGGCCCCGCTGCCCGCCGCCACCGCGCTGGAGCTCCAGCACGTCGCCGCGCGCGGCTGGCCGGCCGTCGAGCAGGAGCCGCTGGGCGCGTGGACGCTGCGCGCGTCCTCCGGTTTCACCCGCCGGGCCAACTCGGTCCAGGCCCTCGGCGACCCCGGGCTGCCGGTGCCGGCGGCGCTGGAGGCCGTCCGCGCCTGGTACGCCGCGCGCGGCCTGCCCGCCTACATCGAGGTCTGCGAACCGGGCTCGCCCGAGGGCCTGACCGCGGAACTGGACCGGCTGGGCGCCGCGATCGCGCCGACCCTGGTCCGGACGGCCGAGCTGGGGCCGCTGGCCAAGCAGGGCTTCAACCACGACGCGGTCCGGCTGTCACGGACGGCGGACGCCGGATGGATGTCGCTGTACCGGCGCGTCACCGGCGACCCCCGGGTCGAGGAGGCGGCGCCGAAGGTGATCCACGGCGGGCCCTCGGTCTGGTTCGCCGCCGTGCCCGGCGCGGGCGGCGGGGCGCCGCTGGCCATCGGGCGCTGCGTGGTGGACGGCGACTGGGCGGGCTTCGGCGCGGTCGAGGTGGCGCCGCACGCCCGGCGGGCGGGCCTGGCCACCGCGGTGATGGCCGTGCTGGCGGCGCGGGCCGCGGAGGAGGGCGCGCGCGGCGCCTACCTGCAGGTCGAGGCCGAGAACAGTGGTGCGATCGCGCTCTATGACCGACTCGGCTTCACGACCAGTCACACTTACCACTACGCCCGCCTCCCCTGAGGCCCCGCGCACCACCGCCGCGCCACCCGCACCACCGCCCCGCCACGCCGACCGCGCACCGCCCGTCCCACGTCGTCCGCCGCAGGAAAGCCGTCGTCGCCACCGTGACCGAGCAGAGCAGAGCACGCTTCCGAGCCGAGGCCCGGGCCGAGCACCCCGATCCGGTGCTGCTCTGCCTCCTCGCCGCGGCCGAGCACCCCGTCCCCGCCAACGGGCCCGAGGACCTCGGGGCCCCGCCCACCGTGGACGAGGTGCTGGCCGCCTGCCAGGCCGCGCTGGACCGGCACGCGGCCGCCGTCCGGCAGGCGGTGGCCGAGCGGCGTCCGACCGGGCCCGAGGAGACCGCCGCCCTGCTGGCCGCCGTCCTCGGCGGGCGCGAGCGCTTCCACGGCCGGCAGTCCGACTACCGCCGGCTGGAGTCCTCGTTGCTGCCGGAGGTGCTGCGGCGCCGGCGCGGACTGCCGATCATGCTGTCGCTGGTGTGGAGCGCGGTCGCCCGCCGGGCCGGGCTGACCGTCCACGGCATCGCGCTGCCGGGCCACTTCATCGTCGCGGTCGGCGGCCCGGCCGGCGGCGACGAGTACGTGCTGGCGGACCCCTTCCACGGCGGGCGGCTGCTCGACCCCGAGGACGTGGCCGCCCTGGTCGCCGCGGCCGGGCACGAGTACCGCCCCGACATGCTCACCCCCGCCCAGCCGCTGGAGATCGTGCTGCGGGTGCTCGGCAACATCCGCGGCTGGGCCGCCGACCGCCCCGAGCAGGCCCGCACCCAGCTCTGGGCCGCCGAACTCGCCCTGCTGCTCCCCCGCCACCCGGCCCAGCTCCGCCTGGAGCGCGCCGAACTCCTCGTCCGCACCGGCGACTTCCTGGGCGGCTCGGCGGAGATGGAGGAGTACGCGCAGATCCTCGACGCCTTCGACCCCGACGCCGCCGGGAGGGTCCGCCAGGAGGCCCGCGCGGCCCGCTACCGGCTCAACTGAGCGCGGTCACCGGCGGCGCAGCCGCAGGGCCGCCACCTCCTCGACCCGCAGCAGCCGGGCGAGTGCCAGGAACACCACGGCCAGCACCGTCCCGCCGAGCAGCAGCGCGGCCCAGGCGGCGCCGCACTGGCCCGCGGCGTACCGGGCGGCCACCGCGGCCGGCAGGGCGGCGGCGAGCAGCTTGGCGTGGGCGGCCAGCACCCGGCCGCCGTCGAGGCCGCCGAGCCGGCGGCGCAGCAGCAGCGCCGCGCCCACCACCGTCAGCAGGAACGATCCGCCGTAGCAGGCCGCCATCCCGGTGACCGCCCAGCGCAGCGGCAGCAGCTGGTGGCTGAGCAGGGCGCCCGCCGCGGCCGCCCCGACCGGCAGCAGGTTGAGCAGGAACGGCGTCCGGCTGTCACGCATCGCGTAGAAGACCCGGGTGAGGGCGTACGCCGCCGAGTAGAGCACCAGGCCCGGCGCGAAGGCGGTCAGCATCCCGGCGATCGCCCGGACGTCGGCCTCCCCGGCGCGCCCGTGCCCGAAGGCCAGCTCCGCCAGGTACGGCGCCAGTACCGCGAGCGCCAGCGCGGCGGGCACGGTCACCACGGCGACCGTGCGCAGCGCCCGGGCGGCCAGCTCCCGGACGGTGCCGTGTGCGCCCTCGGCCGCGGCCGCGCTCATCCCGGGCAGCAGGGCCGTGACCAGCGAGACGGTCATCACGCCGTGCGGCACGATCCACAGCAGGTAGGCGCTGCTGTAGGCGGTGTAGCCGACGCCCCCGGCGATCCCGGCCGCCTCGGCGCGCTCCCCGGCCAGGGTGGAGAGCCGGGTGACCACCCAGTAGCCGGCCTGGTCGGTGAGCACCAGCAGCAGCGTCCACCCGGCGGCCCGCAGCGGCTCGCCGAGGCCGGCCTCGCGCCAGTCCCAGCGCGGGCGCAGCCGTACCCCGGCGGCGCGCAGGCAGGGCAGCAGGGCCAGCGCCTGGGCCACCACGCCGGCGGTGGTACCGAGGCCGAGGACGAGCAGGTGCCGGTCGGTGAGGGCGGCCGGGGCGTCGAGCAGGTACCAGCCGAACACCCCGATCACGACCAGGTTGTTGAGCACCGGTGTCCAGGCCATCGGCGCGAAGCGTTGGCGGGCGTTGAGCACCTGCCCCAGCACGGTGAACAGGCCGTAGAAGAACACCTGCGGCAGGCACAGGTACGCCAGCAGCACCGTGCGGTCCAACTGCCCTCCCGTGTAGGCGGTGTAGGCCCGCACGACGAGCGGCGCGGCCGGCACCACCACCGCCGTGACCGCCAGCAGGGCCACCACCAGGACGGTCACCAGCCGGTTGACGTGCGCGAGGCCGCCGTCCTCCGACTCCCGTGCGGCGCGCACCAGATGGGGCACCAGGGCGGTGTTCAGCGCGCCGCCGATCAGCAGCACGAAGAGGATGTTCGGGACGGTGTTGGCGACGTTGTAGCCGTCCGCCAGCAGGCCCGAGCCGAGCACCGCGACGACCACCGAGGCGCGGACGAACCCGGTGGCCCGTGAGACCACCGTCCCGCCCGCCATCACCAGGCCCGCGGGCAGCCGCCGCCGGGGCCTGCGATGGCCCGTCCTCCGGCCCACGTCCACGGTGTTCCCGCCGGCGGCGGGCCCGGAACGGCGCACGACCGCCTCCGCGGCGCTCACGCCTGCCCCCGGCGCGCCAGGTAGCGACGGAAGGCGCGGTGCAGCGGCCGGTTGAGCGCGAGCTCCCACTCCCCCAGGCCCTCGACCACCCGCCCGCCGGTGCCGAGCTTCCACCGCAGCAGCCCGAAGTCGGGCCCGTCCAGGGCGTCCTGGACGCCGCGCAGGTCGTACTCGTCGGCGCCGAGGCCGTGCGCGGTGCGGATCATCGCCCACTGCAGGGCGTTGCTGGGCCGCACCTCGCGGCCCAGCGTCGAGGAGCCGCCGGTCTGGTACCAGACCCGGCTCCCGACGGTCAGCAGGGTGTGCGCGGCCAGCACCTCGACGCCGTGGCGGGCCAGCAGCAGCCGCATCCGGCCCGGGCTCTCCGCGTTCAGCTCGGCGAACTGCCGCTGGTAGTAGGCGAGATCACGGCCCAGGTGGAAGCCGCCGCGCAGCTCGGTCTCGGCCACCAGCCGGTGGAACCCGGGCAGGTCCTCCGCTCCGCCCTCGACCACCTCCACGCCGGCCTGCCGGGCCCGGCGCACGTTGCGCCGCCACTCGGAGCTCAACCCCTCGAACACGTCGCCGAGTTCGCGCCCGGCCAGGGGCAGCCGGAAGGTGTACCGGGGCTGGGTGTCCTTCGGCGCCGGCTCCCAGCCGGCCGCCCGCAGCCGCTCGGCGACCAGCGCGCCGACCGGGTCCACGTGGTCCGCCGGCACCTCGCGCAGCCGCCGCGCCCGGCCGGCCCGCGCCGCCGCCCGTACCGTCGCGCCGGACCACAGCCGCAGATCGCGCGGCGGCCCCAGCCGGACGGTGAACACGCCCTTCGCCCGCAGATGGGCGATCAGCGGGTCCAGCCACCGCTCCAGGCCCGGCGCCGCCCAGTCGATCACCGGGCCCTCGGGCAGGTACGCGAAGCTGCGGCCGATCCCCGGGATCTCCCGGTACAGCACCAGCGCCGCGCCCTCGATCCGCCCGTCGGCGTCCGTCCAGGCCAGGCTCTCCGGGCGCCAGCCGGCCTTGACCCGCCCCCAGGACGGGCACTGCAGGAAGCTCGCCCCGCCGAGCGCCCGGGCCCGCTCGCCGGCCACCCACGCCGCGTGCTCCTCGGCCGGCACCGTCACCAGCCGCAGCCCACCGGTCCCCACCGCCGGTGCCACCTGGACGACCGTCATCGGCGGCCCCCTTCTCGCTCCCGCGCCGGCGCGGAGGGCCGGCGACCTGGGCGAGCATGCGCCGCGGACGCTGAAGCGAGCCTGAGGAAGCTGAAGACGGCTTAAGGAACGGACCGGCGCCGGATGGCATCCTGATCGTCATGGACATACTGGTGGTGGAGGACGACGCCCAGGTGGCCGCGGCGGTACGGCGCGGCCTGGAGGCCGAGGGCTACACGGTCGACCTCGCCCCGGACGGCCTCACCGGCCTGCGGCTCGCCCAGCGCCACGCCTACCGGGCGATCATCCTGGACATCATGCTGCCCGGCCTCAACGGCTACAAGGTCTGCCAGGCACTGCGCGAGGGCGGCGACACCACCCCGATCCTGATGCTGACCGCCAAGGACGGCGAGTACGACGAGGCCGAGGGGCTGGACACCGGCGCCGACGACTACCTCACCAAGCCGTTCTCCTACCTGGTCTTCCTCGCCCGGCTGCGCGCCCTGCTGCGCCGCAGCGCGGCCCCCGGCGCGGTGCTGCGGGTCGGCGACCTCTGGCTCGACCCGCCGGCCCGCCGCTGCGGCCGCGGCTCCGCCGAGATCACCCTCACCGAGCGGGAGTTCGCGGTGCTGCGCTTCCTCGCCGAGCACCCCGGCGAGGTGCTCTCCAAGCGCCGGATCGTCGACGAGGTCTGGGACATGGCCTTCGACGGCGAGGACTCCATCGTCGAGGTGTACGTGTCGATGCTGCGCCGCAAGGTGGACACCCCCTTCGGCCGGCGCTCGATCGCCACCGTCCGCGGCGCCGGCTACCGGCTGGAGGCCTGAGCGTGCCCGGCCGGCTCTCCACCCGTGTGCGCACCTCGCTCGCCGCGGGCCTCTCCGCGGCCCTGCTGCTCGGCGGCGGCGCCTGGTGGCTGCGCGACCACCTGTACGAGGCGCAGCTGGCCGCCGCCCGCTCGGAGGCGCTGTACCAGGTCCGGGAACTCACCCGCGGCTTCAGCACCGGCGTGGCCCCGGCCGACGTCCGGCTGCTGCCGTACGTGGTGGTGGCCGCGGACGGACGGGTGGTCACCCTCGGCGGTCCGCTGACCACCCAGCACCTGGCGGGCCGGACGCCGCCGGTCGCCCCGACCGACGCCGGCGACAGCTGGCACCCGGAGGTCACGGTGACCATCGCCCCGGCCAAGCCGGCCGCCGCCAACCGCTACTCCGGGGGCACCTTCGCCGCCGTGGCGGGCCGGTCCGAGCTCTACCGGCTGCCCGCCACCGGCGGCCCGGTCACCCCGGTGGCGGGCCCGGTCACGGTGTACGTGCTGGCGCCCCCGTTCGCCGCCGAGGCCGCCCTGCGCACCATCGACCCGGTGCTGCAGACCGGCGTGCCGGCCGCCGCGCTGCTGGTCGCCCTGGTCGCCTGGGTGGCCACCAGCCGGGCGCTGCGGCCGGTGGAGGCGATCCGGGCCGAGCTGGCCGAGATCGGCGAGCACCGGCTGGACCGCCGGGTGCCGGTGCCCCGCACCCACGACGAGATCTCCCGGATGGCGAGCACCACCAACGCCACGCTGGACCGGCTGGAGCGCTCCGCCGTCCAGCAGCAGCGGTTCGTCGCGGACGCCTCCCACGAGCTGCGCAGCCCGATCGCCGCGCTGCGCACCAACCTGGAGGTCTCGCTGGCCCATCCGGAGCGCACCGACTGGCCCGCCGCCACCGCGGAGGCGCTGGCCTCGGTGGAGCGGCTCCAGCAGCTCACCGAGGACCTGCTGTTCCTGGCCCGGAGCTCGGGCCCGGCCGTCCCGACCGTGGACGGCACCGTGGACCTGGCCGCCGTGCTGCGCGAACTCGCCGACGAGTACCGCCCGTTGATCGGCGGGCGGCTCACCGTGAAGGTCGAAGCGCCGGACCCGGTGCCGGTGCGCGGCAGCCGGATGCGGCTGCACCGGCTGGTGCGCAACCTGCTCGACAACGCCCGCCGGCACGCGGAGGGCGAGATCGTGCTCGTCGCCCGGCCCGCCGTGCACCGCTGTGTGCTGGAGGTGCGCGACGACGGCCCGGGCGTCCCGCCGGCCGAGCGCGAGCGGATCTTCGAACCGTTCACCCGGCTCGACGAGGCCCGCAGCCGGGACTCCGGCGGCAGCGGCCTCGGCCTGGCCATCGCCGCCGACATCGCCAAGCGGCACGGCGGCACCCTGCGGCTGGCCCACGCGCCGCGGGGCGCCCGCTTCGTGCTGGAGCTGCCGGCCGCCGTATGAACGGAGCGGGCCGGGGGCGGTCACCCGCCCCCGGCCGGCCGGCTCACAGGCCCAGCGACCGCTTCACGAAGTCGACCTGGAGCAGCAGCAGGTTCTCCGCGACCTCCTCCTGCGGGGTCATGTGGGTCACGCCCGACAGCGGCAGCACGGTGTGCGGGCGGCCCGCCGCGAGCAGCGCCGAGGAGAGCCGCAGGGTGTGCGCGGCCACCACGTTGTCGTCCGCCAGCCCGTGGATGATCATCAGCGGACGCTCCAGCCCGGCCGCGTACCCGCTCAGCGAGTTGGCCGCGTACACCTCGGGCCGCTCGGCCGGGTGGCCGAGGTAGCGCTCGGTGTAGTGGGTGTCGTACAGCTCCCAGTCCGTCACCGGGGCGCCGGCGACGGCCGCGTGGAAGACGTCCGGGCGGCGCAGCACCGCGAGCGCGGAGAGGTAGCCGCCGTACGACCAGCCGCGGATCGCGACCCGGTCGAGGTCCAGCGGGAACTCCCCGGCCAGCGCCCGCAGCGCGTCCACCTGGTCGTCCAGGGTGGCGCCGGCGAAGTCGAAGGCGATCGACCGCTCCCAGGCGGGGCTGCGCCCGGGGGTGCCGCGCCCGTCGGCGACGATGACGGCGAAGCCCTGGTCGGCGAACCACTGCGAGTTGAGGTGCGGGTTGTGCGCCTGGACCACGCGCTGGCCGTGCGGCCCGCCGTACGGGTCCATCAGTACCGGCAGCAGACCGTCGCGCTCGCGGTCGTACCCGGTGGGCAGGAAGACCGCGGCGGGGATGCGGCGCTCGCCGGCGAAGCGGAAGACCGGGCGGGCGGTGAGGACCGGGGTCTCGGCGTACGACTCGATGACCGCGATGTCGTCGACCACCACGCCCTCCGGCAGGTCACGGGCGACCTCGACCAGGCTGCCGGGCCGGTCGTGCGCCGCGGTGGCGCGCACGGTGACGCCGGCCGCGTGCACGGCGTTGGTGACCGCGGTGAACGGGTCGGCCCCGGCGGCCTCCCAGGAGAGCCGCTTGCCGTCGTGGCCGATCCGGCCGGCGGCGATCCAGCCGGGCACCGGGTCGGTCTCCCCGGCGCCGCCGGAGGCGGTGAAGAACACCTCCTCCGCGGTGACCGCGAGGACCGAACGCAGGTGCAGGTCGGGCCCGGTGACGGCGTGGTCGCCGATCACCAGGGCGCGAGCCCCCGACTCGTCGGAGATCCGGACCAGCTTGCCGTCCGGCGTCCAGGCCGGCACGCCCGGGAACAGCTCCAGCCAGGCGTCCGCGCGCTCCTCGTGCAGCACCTCGGTGGCGCCGGTCTCGACGTCCAGGCCGAGGATCCGCTGGACGCGCTGGTCGCGGGTCTGCACCAGCAGCAGCGGCACCCCGCCCTTCGACCAGTGCACCCGGGCGAGGTAGGGGAAGGCCTCGTGGTCCCAGTCGACCTCGGTCCGGCTGCCGTCCAGGCCGAAGACCCAGAGCCCGACCTCGGCGTCGGCGGTGCCGGCGGCCGGGTACGCGACCTCGGCGGGCTCGCTGGCCGGGTTGGCCGGGTCGGCGATCCACCAGCGGCGCACCGGGGAGTCGTCGGCGCGCTCGACCAGCAGCCGGTCGCTGTCGGGCGACCACCAGAAGCCGCGGTCGCGGTCCATCTCCTCCTGGGCGATGAACTCGGCCTGACCCCAGGTCACGTTCGGCCCGTCCGGCTGGGCGAAGGCCCAGTCGGCGGTGCCGTCGGTGCGGGTCAGCCGCAGCTCGCCGCCGGTGGTGGCGTACGCGACGAAGGCACCGTCCGGGGAGGGGCGCGGGTCGAGCAGCGGGCCCTCGGCGGGCAGTTCGGTGACGCCGCCGCCGACCAGGTCGGCGGTGAAGAGCCGGCCGGAGAGCGCGAACGCGGCGAGCCGGCCGGGGCCGTCCAGGGCGTAGCCGACGATGCCGGCCGAGCCCTCCCGGCTGCGCTCGCGGCGGGCCCGCTCGGCCGGCGAGAGGTCCTCCTCGCCGCCGCCGAGCAGGGCGACCGGGTCGGCGGCGATCCGCTCCTCGCCGGTCGCGGTGTCCAGGGTCCAGAGCAGGTTGGCCCGGTCGCTGCCGGAGCGGGAGCGCAGGAAGACGACCCGGGATCCGTCGGATGCGACGGAGAACGACCGGGGCGCGCCCACGGTGTACCGCAGGGTGCGCGCGTATTGCCTCGGGAAGGTGTCCGCAGGGTTCTGGGTGGTCATGGCACCAGACCCTACGACCTGTGGCGCCCCTCGCCCGGCTGATCGTGATCACTCGTTCGGAGCATCCCCGCGAAGTACTCCCCACGGGGGGTCACACCCCCTCCGACCGGCCCATGCGCCCCACCCGTACCGCCGCACCCCGGCGCGCACGGCCTCACCGAACGTAATGCTCCGCTCACGCATCGGGTATGACTGGTCCGACGAGTGATCGTCGGGGTCCCGTCCCGGCCCCCGTCGCCGCTCGCACTGGTCCCACACGGTCCCACCGCCGCCCTCCTGGAGGAGGAGCGGCGCACCCGAGAAGGGGTGTGAGCCGCCATGGCTTTGTCCATCTCCGCCGCCGTGCTGATGCTGGTCATCGTGGTCCTGCTGATCCGGCGCTCCGGCCTGAAGCTGTCGCACGCGATCGTCTGCGCGCTGCTCGGCTTCTACCTGGCCTCCAGCTCCGTCGCCCCCTCGATCACCCAGGTCACCGCCAATCTCGCCGGAATGATCAACGGCCTGAAGCTCTGACCCCACCCCGGCGGTGGTTAGGCTGCTGCCCATGACCGCGACCACCACGGCGGCGACCGCCGGCCGCCGCCTGCTCCTGGTGCACGCCCACCCCGACGACGAGTCGATCGGCAACGGCGCGACGATGGCCAGGTACGCCGCCGAGGGCGCCCACGTCACCCTGGTGACCTGCACCCTCGGCGAGGGCGGCGAGGTGATCCCGCCCGCCCTGGCCCACCTGACGCAGGACCGGGAGGACGCCCTCGGCCCGTACCGGATCGGCGAGCTCACCGCCGCGATGCGCGAGCTCGGCGTGGCCGACTTCCGCTTCCTCGGCGGCCCCGGGCGCTACCGCGACTCCGGGATGATGGGCGTGCCCGACAACGAGGTGCCCGGCTGCTTCTGGCAGGCGGACCTCGACGAGGCGGCCGGCCACCTGGTCGCGGTGATCCGCGAGACCCGTCCGCAGGTGCTGGTCACCTACGACGAGCACGGCGGCTACGGCCACCCCGACCACATCCAGGCGCACCGGGTCGCCACCCGCGCGTACGAGCTCGCCGCCGACCCCGGCCACCGCCCGGAGCTCGGCCCGGCCTGGCGGATCGCCAAGGTGTACTGGAACCGGATGCCCCGCTCGGTGATCGAGCGGGGCCTCGCCGCGACCGCCGACGAGGCGCCGTTCCCCGGCGTCGCCGAGGCCCGCGACGTGCCCGGGGTGGTGGACGACGCGCTGGTGACCACCGTGCTGGACGGCGCCGCGCACGCCGGGCGCAAGGCCGCCGCGATGGCCGCGCACGCCACCCAGATCACCGTGGACGGCGACTTCTTCGCGCTGTCCAACGACCTCGGCCAGCCGCTGATCGCCACCGAGTACTACCAGCTGGCGCACGGCCAGGCCGGGCCCGAGCTGCCGGAGACCGACCTCTTCGCGGGCCTGGAGACGGCCGGCGACTCCTCCGAGGGGAACGCCCGATGACCGAGTCCGCCAAGCCCGCCAAGCCGACCGGGCCCGCCGGGGAAGCGGGGCCGGCCGGGGACGCCGGGCCGGCCGAGGCCCCCGGCAAGCCCCTCGGCGAACGGCTGCGCGCCCTCCCGTCCGCCCTGCTCGGCACCCGGGCCGAGCGACTGGCCGAGTCCCAGCCCTCGCGCACCGGTCGGATCGTCACCTATGTCCTGTTCTTCCCGCTGGGGATCGCGGTGTCGGTCTGCGGAGCATTCGTGCAGAACCTGTGGGCACCCGTGGGACTCCTGCTGGCGCTCGCCGCCACCGCGGCCGTGTTCTACGCGGGCCTGCGGATCACCGGCACCCGGCTCGGCGCCGGAATCCCGGCGGCCGGCTGGTTCCTGGCACTGCTGATGGTGATGGTCCCGCGCCCCGAGGGCGACAACGTCCTGTGGACCAACGCGACGTCGTACGCCTACCTGTTCGCGGGCTCGATCCTCGGGGTGATCTGCGCCACCCTGCCGACCCGGACCAGCTGGTTCCCCGGCGTCCCCAACCAGCCGCGCTGAGCCCGGTGAGCGGGCCGTCACGACGAGCAGTCAGGGGCGGGCACCCGTAGTCTCATAACGGAGGAACCGGACGTATCAGGTTCTATCCCATCCAGTTCACCGCTCAGTTCTTCCCAGTATGGTGGTGCCGCAGAACGCCGCACCCGACCGTCGTCGGGCCGGCGACCACGAACCCGCAGTCGTGCCCCACAGCCACGCCCGCGAATCCGGAGCAGAGCAGCATTGAGCAGCCGCGAATCTGACAACGCCAACCCGGCGCCCCGGCGCACGGGTCCGGACGCCTACCCGTCGGGCACCCCGCCGTACGGGGTGCCGGGCTTCCCCGGCGGCGACCGGGCGGGCGCCGGCGCGCCCTCGGGCCCCGCTGCGGCCAAGGCCTCCGGCAACGGCCGCGGCCCGGCCGCGGGCGGCGAGGACGACGCCCCGAAGACCGAGACCACGCTGACCACCCGGATCCGGATCAACATCCCGGGTTCCCGGCCGATCCCGCCGGTCGTGGTCCGCAGCCCCGTCAAGAACGAGGACGGCACCGCCGACGAGGCCCCGGCCGGTGACGGCCAGGCCGCCCCCCGGCTGCGCGCCGCCGCGGCCGCCCCCGCCAAGGCGGACGCCAAGGCCCGCACCGCCACCCCGCCGGGCCCGGCGCCCGAGCGGCAGGGCCCCGGCGCGCCGGCCGGCTCCGGCGCCTCCGAGGCCGAGTCCACCGGCGAGTGGTTCCGTCCGCGCCAGAGGAAGGGCGCCCAGGACACCCCGGCCGCGGTCCCGGCGGGCGCGCCCGCCCCGGCCGCCGGCCGAGCGG
>NZ_JBSGFD010000140.1:0-23897 GCF_053603215.1 Kitasatospora sp. NPDC004240
TGCGCGATCTGGCACAACCGCACCACCGGCCAACCCGTCACCCGCTCATTGATCGCCTACGACCACTGACCGACTTCGGAACTACTCGTCTAGGGGAGTTGCCCACGGAATCCCGACTGTCGCGGCTCGCCCGCCAGCACCGTCGGCAAGCCACCGACGCGTACGAGGAACTGGTCGCCGCCCTCGCTGCGGCCTCCCTCGTCCTGCCGTCCGCCGGTATCGGTACGTCGTCCTCGTTCACCGGCGAGGTGCTGGTGGAGCTGGGCGGCGCCCGTCCCGACGTCGTCCAGCGGATCGCCGAACTCATCTGGCGGGGGCTCCGGCAGTGAACCGCGCCGGCCATCTCCACCACCCTCACCCTCACCGTTCGACCGACCGCGAGGACCGACCGTCGTGCACCCGACCTTCGCCTTCACCGACCCGGACGCCCTGCTCGCGCGCTGCGAGATCGCCAGCGTCCGGCTGACCCGTGACGACCCCGAGTACTCCGAGTACGCCAGGGGCTCCGTCGTCCCGGCCGGGCCCTGGCAGCCGCTGCCCGAGGGCCTGCTCGACCACCTCGCGCCGAGTGTGTTCACCCAGGACAACCGGCTCGTCGAACTCTTCGACCCGGACCGCGTCGCAGACCTCTCCGGCGCCGTCCGGCTCGGCTCCCGTACGTCCCCGCCGGACGCCCTGACCACCACCGTCGACCCCGACAGTGGCCGTCGCCCCGGTCTGCACGTCGACGGGTACCAGCAGCTGCGGTATGACGAGATGGCGAAGGCCCGACGGCTGCTCTGCGTCAACGAGGGCCCCGGCGCCCGCTACCTCCTCCTCGCGGACACCGACATCCGCGCCATCTGCCGGACGGTCCAGGCCCGGTACGAGACGCACCACCCGTGCACCAACGACGTGGGGCTGTTCGTCAGCACCCACAAGCCGCTGCGCGTCCTGCGTCTGCGCGTCGAACCCGGCGAGGCCTTCCTCGTGCCGACCGCGCTGCTCCCGCACGACGGCTCGACCGAGGGCCTGGAGAAGGAGTCCACCGTCACGTGCTGGCTCGGGCACTGGGAACGCGGGGAGTTCGGCTCACTGCTGTGAGCCCGAGCTTCGATCGCCGAGGCCGGGTCCGGGTGTCCTCGGCCGGAGTGCCTGGGGGGCTACTTGGCCTCGACTCGTCCGACCGGGTCGGGGTCGGTTGCCAGCGCCTCACATGCGGCCTGCCAGGCCGCGTTGCCGGGGTCGAGCCGGCTGTGGAGGTAGGCGGCGGTGAGTCGCCCGACGGCGGCGACCCGTTCGGGGTTCTCGTCGGTGGTCTCGGCGGCGTCGTATCCGGCGATCCCGCCGAGTCCGTGCTCCGCGTCGAACAGGGTGAGCAGGGACTTGGGGCCGGGGGCGAGGATGTAGGGGTCGGCGTGCCAGTCCGGCCCCATGTCGGTGAAGTGCCGGGAGTCGTCCTTGTCGCCTGCGACGACCAGAGCGGGAGCGGTCATGGTGGAGAAGTCGACGGCCCCGATGATCGGCCACTGCTCGGCCATGGGCCCGTTGAGGACGTCACCACCCCTGCCGGGCGCGGCGAGCAGCACGCCCGCCCTGATCCGCGGTTCGACCAGGTGCACCACGTTCCCGGTGTCGGGGTCGTTGAGTCCGGCGCCCAGCAGGAGGGCGGCGGTGAAGCCGCCGAGCGAGTGTCCGGCGAGGGCGACCTTGGTCCGGTCGATCCGTCCCGCGAGCTGGGGCACGGTGCGTTCGATCACGTCGAGCCGGTTCAGGACGTGGGTCATGTCCTCGGCGCGGGAGCGCCAGAAGTCCGGTGCGCCGGGGGCGTCGGCGACCAGGTGGCTCAGCGTCCGGGAGGTGAGGTGGGTGGGCTGGATGACGACGAATCCGTGTGCGGCCCAGGAGTTGGCGAGCGGCGCGTAGCCGTTCAGCGAGGACAGGTTGTTCGAGGGGCCGTGGCCGTGGGACAGCAGGATGACGGGAAGGCCGCTTCCGGTCTCGGGCGCGGAGACGCGCACCTGGAGGTCCACCGGCCGTCCGGGCACGGGCAGGACCACCGGGCTGTACGACAGGACGGGAACGGGGACGGGTGCGGTGTGGATGGATGCGCTCATGGTGAGCGGTTCTCCTTCTGCGGTGGGGTGTCGCGGCCGGCCCGGGGCCGGGTGGCGGCAGGCATTGGTCGGGGGCGTCCCGCTTCGGCTAACCTGAAACGGAACGCTGTGCCGCTTACTATCCGGAACGATGTTCCGCTTTGTCAACGGGTGTCGGAGGGAGAGTCGTGTCCAGCGAGAGCCACACAGGGAAGGTGGCGGCCCGGAGCAAGCGGGCCGATGCGCTGCGCAATCAGCAGGCGCTGCTCGCGGCCGCGGCCGAGGTGTTCGTGGCCTCCGGCGTCGACGCGCCGATCCGCCAGATCGCCGCCAGGGCGGGTGTCGGGACGGGAACGATCTACCGGCACTTCCCGACCCGGGCCGATCTCATCACGGCCGTCTACCGCCACCAGATCGAGGAGTGCGCGGAGGCGGGCCCGAAACTGCTGGCCGGCGCCGACTCCCCGTTCGCCGCACTGCGCCGGTGGATCGACCTCTTCGTCGACTTCCTGGTCACCAAGCACGGGCTGGCCGACGCGATGCAGTCGGACAGCAGCGGCTTCGCCGCGCTGCACGGATACTTCCTCGACCGCCTGCTGCCGGTCTGCGCGCAGTTGCTCGACGCCTCGGTCGAGGCGGGTGAGATCAGGGCGGGCACCCGGCCCTACGAACTGATGCGCGGCATCGGCAACCTGTGCATCGGAGGCGGAGACCCGCAGTACGACCCCCGGCGCCTGATCGAACTGCTCCTGGACGGACTGCAGCACCCGCGGCCGGCGTGACGCCGGCGGCAACCGCGCCACCAGGCGTCCGAGCAGCGCGCCTGCCGCCGGTACGAAGATCCGATATGGGCGCAGCGTGATCGGGGGACCGGCGACGCCGCGAAACGCCCGGGTACGGGGAGCGGGGGAGGTCCGGCCCGCTGCTCTGAGCCGGTGAGACGCCGGCGGCCGGGCGGCCGTTCTCCCGGTGGGCGGGGCTGAGCGTGCCTAGGGTGGCGGGCATGAGGATCTACGTCACCAGCGTCTTCGTCGACGACCAGGAGAAGGCCCTGCGGTTCTACACCGACGTGCTGGGCTTCGTGAAGAAGAACGACATCCCGCTCGGGGCGGCCCGGTGGCTGACCGTCGTCTCACCGGACGAGCCCGGCGGGACCGAACTGCTGCTGGAGCCCTCGGGCCACCCGGCGGTGCGTCCGTACAAGACGGCTCTGGTCCGCGACGGCATCCCGGCCGCCTCCTTCGCCGTGGACGACGTGGGGGCGGAGTTCAGCCGGCTGCGCGGGCTCGGCGTCCGCTTCACCCAGGACCCGATGACGATGGGCACGGTCACCACCGCGGTGTTCGACGACACCTGCGGCAACCTGATCCAGATCGTCCGCGTCGGATAGCGCCCGCCGAACCCGGCGCCCGCCGTACAGTCCGTGTCATGGCGAACGACACCACCGCGTCCACAGCGTCCTGGCGCGAGACCGAACGCACCACCGTGTTCAGCAAGTTCGGCAGGTCGGTGGACCGCGTGGGATTCCGGATGCCGGACGGCGGGAGAGGGGAGTTCTACCTCAAGCGCGAGCGGCCGGCCGGAGCGGTGCTCGCCCTCACCCCCGACCGGCGGGTCATCCTCGCCCGCCAGTACCGGCCCGGCCCCGCCCGCGTGCTGCACGAACTGCCCGGAGGCTTCGTCGAACCGGGTGAACGGGCCGCCGACGCCGTCGCCCGGGAACTGCTGGAGGAGACCGGCTATCGCGGCGAGGTCCGCGAGGTCGGGACGTACTGGCTCGACGCGTACTCCGACGCCCGCCGCTACGCCTTCGTGGCCACCGACTGCGTCAAGGTCGCCGAACCGCGGCCGGAGCGCAACGAGTTCATCGAGGTGGTCACCGTCGGCCTGGAGGAGTTCCGCACCCGCGTGCTCCCCGGCGGCGAGATGACCGACACCGCTGCCGCCTACCTCGCCCTGGACAGCATCGGGCTGCTCCAGAGGACATCTCATCCGGGGGTCTATATCGAGTGCGAGAGTTCCGGTCCGGGTGATACAAGGTTCGTGTGACTGATCATCTCCACTTCCCCACCCTGCTGCGGATGATTGACGAGCGTTCCGCCGCGTTCCGCGCCGCCGTCGCCGCGGCCCCCAGCCTCGACGCCGACGTCCCGTCCTGCCCGGGCTGGACGCTGTACGACCTGGCGAACCATCTCAGTGAGGGGGACCGCTTCTGGGCCTACATCGTGCTGAACACCGCGCCGGGCGACGAGCGGCCGAGCAAGGACGGGCTGGCGGCGCCCAGGGAGCGCGAGGCCCTCATAACCTGGCTGGCCGACTCGACGGAGCAGCTGCTCACCGCTCTGCGCGAGGCCGGCCCGGACCGGGGCTGCTGGGCCTGGTGGGAGCCGCTGGCCTCGCCGCACACGGTGGCCGCCGTGGCCCGCCGCCGCGTCCCGGAGTCGCTGATCCACACCTACGACGCCCAGCTGGCCTCCGGTACCCCGCAGGAGCTGCCGGCGACCGAGGCGGCCGACGCCATCGAGGAGTTCCTCGCCACCGTCTGCACCGGCACGGTCCCGTGGCCGGGCGAGCCCGCCACCATGGACTACCACGCGGCCGAGGCCGGCTCCTGGCGCCAGACGGTGGACGCCGCCGGTTCCCGCTTCACCCGCCTCACCGCGGCGGAGGCCGCCGAGAGCAAGCCCACCGCCGCCATCTACGGCACGGCGAGTGAGATGGCCCTGCTCATGTACATGCGCATCCCGGCCGGCCCGCTGCGGATGGAGGGCGATGCCGACCTGCTCCAGCAGCTGCAGAACTGGGGCTGACCGGGCGTTTCGTCCCTGAGTCCGGGGTTCAGGTTCCGTGCCAGGTCGGGGTGGTTTCGCCGGTGAGTCGGCGGGTCATGAGGCTGATCATCGCGACGTGGACCATGGCTTCGGAGCGGGCTGGTAGGGCCTCGTAGTCGCGGGCCAGGCGGCGGTTGTTCATGAGCCAGCCAGTTGGGCCCCAAAATGAGATGTCCTCCAACTCCTCCAGCGCGTTCGCCGGGTGCCGGAAAACCGGATGCCTCCGTCCGGGCCGCCCGGGTAGCGTGCGCCGACATGGCATCAGAACTGCAACGCCCCCCTCTCCAGGCGGACGAACGGACCGCGCTCATCGGCTGGCTGGACCTGCAGCGGCAGATCCTGCGCTGGAAGTGCGAGGGCTTGAGCGACGAGGACGCGCACCGCCCGGTCATCCCGACCTCCCCGGCCATGACGATGGCCGGCCTCGTCTCCCACATGCGCTGGACCGAGCACTGCTGGCTGGAGGTGCTGTTCCTCGGCGGCGACAAGAAGCAGAACCCCGCCTTCGACGAGTCCGACGAGGACGCCGACTGGCGGACCGGCGGCCGTCCGATCGTTGAACTCCTCGCGGAGTACGAGGCCCAGTGCGCCCGCAGCAACGAGATCGTCGCCGCGGCCTCCCTGGACGACGTCGGCCGCCACCCCGACTTCCACTCCGCCGGTGCCAACCTCCGCTGGATGCTCATCCACCTCGTGGAGGAGACCGGCCGCCACGCCGGGCACGCGGACATCGTCCGGGAGCTCCTCGACGGCTCCAAGGGCTACTACTAGGCCCTTACGAAGCAACCGTGCTGGTCGCGGCCATCAATGAGCGGCTGTGACCCCGCAGCCGCAGCGGTCTTCGGTTAACCCTTTGCCCAGGAGCCGACAGACCGGCTACGTTCTCCCAGCCGTCCATGTTGATCCGGACCGGCCCTGTCGACGAGGAGGTGTGGAGCACATGCGCAGGAGTGCCCAGCAGTTGAGCCCGCGTACTGACCGTTGCCACCTCCTCACGACGGAGACACCTTGTCGCTCCGCATCACCCCACTGACCGACCCCGCTCACGGGGCGCACAGCCGACGCCTTGCATGGCTGGCGTCCGACGCCGATTCCATCCCTGCCGGGACGGCCTTCCTGCGCCTGTTCGACGGCGGACAAGAGCACCTTGCCGAACTGACCCTCCACGTCCATCCCGTGGAGCGCCGCAAGGGCGTCGGCTCCCGGCTCCTTGACACTGCCGTGGCCGCCGCCCGGGACAACACCCGGCGCTGTGTCGTGGCGCAGGCCGGGGCCGGATCGCCCGGCGACCACTTCCTGTCGGCCCGCGGCTTCCGCAAGGTCCTCACCCTGAGGTACTCCCGCCTGCCCCTGGCCGATGTGGACATCCCCTCCCTGGCAGAGATCATCGAGCGTCCGCATTCCGGCTACCGGCTGGCATCCTGGCAGGGAACCGTCCCCGACGATCTCGCCCAGACCTTCGCCGACTCACGTCGCGCCATGGACGACATGCCCATGGAGGACACCGACCACGGCACCACGGCCTGGGACGTGGACCGGGTCCGGGCTGCGGCGAAGGCCGTCGCACAGCGCGGTGACCACCTGCACACCGTCGTCGCCATCGACACCTCCAACGGCTCGATCGCCGGGTTCACCGAACTCGTCGTGCCCGGCGGCGGCACAGGTGATGCCCAGCACTACGGCACCGGCGTGCTGCCCGAGCACCGCGGACACGGCCTCGGCCGCTGGATGAAGGCCGAGTCGATCCGACAGGCCCACGGGCACTATCCGGACCTCGGCGGCCTCCTGACCGACACCGCCGACAGCAACACGCACATGAGACACATCAGCGACAGCCTCGGCTACCTGCCCACGCACACGACACTGCGGTATCAGCTCGACCTGTAGGGACGAGAGGGCGGGCCGGACCTGGGTATCACCTCGTCCGGCCCGTCGGCACCTTCACACCAGGCCCTGGGCCCTGTCCGGTCGAGGCGCCGCCGTACGCGCACCTTCGCGAGTCCTTCGCGAGGACACCGGGCGCGGCGCCCCGGCGGTACGCCTCGGCCGGGCCACGGGCCTGGCCCAGGACGGGCGCCGCGCCCATACTCCTCGCATGGACCTGGAGGCGCGGCATCTTCGGTGCCTGGAAGCGGTGGCCACGGCCGGCAGCCTGAACAAGGCGGCCCACCTGATGGGGCTGTCCCAGCCGGCGCTCAGCGCGCAACTGCGCCGCATCGAGGCCGTGGTGGGCGGGGCGGTCTTCGAACGGGGCCCCTTCGGCGCGCGCGCCACGCCCCTGGGCGAGGTCCTGCTGCCGTACGCGGGGGAGGTGCTGCGCGGCCTGGACGAGCTGGCCCGCGCGGTCGAGGGGCACCGCGCGGCGGCCGGCGGGCGTTCGCTGCGGCTGGGGGTGCGGACGACGCCGCTGGCCCTGCTGATGTACGAGGTGGCATCCCGCCTCTTCCCGGGCGACATCGCCGAGCTGACGGTGCTCGACCGCTCGGCCGAGGCGATCGCCGCGCTGGTGCGGGGTGACGTCGACCTGGTGCTGCACACGGACTTCCCCGGCCGGCCGATCGTCGTGCCCGCCGGGGTGCGGATGACCGTGCTGGGATCGGAGCCCCTCTTCGTCGGGCTGCCCGACGGCCACCCGCTCACCGGGCGCACCGAGATCGACCTGGCGGAACTGGCGGGGACCACCTGGCTGGTGGCGGTCAACGGTGACGACGAGTTCGACCGGCACCTGATGGAGCAGTGCCGCCTGGCCGGCCACCCGAGCATGGTGACCCGCACCGTCGAACCCCTGCTGCTGGTGCAGCTGATGCGCCGCGGGGGCCCCGTGGTCACGGCCATGAACGCGCTGGGCAGCGGGCTGGCGGTCCCGGGGGTGGTCCGGGAGCTGCGGGGCAGCCCGGTCCGCACCCGGCACGTCCTGCTGTGGCGTCAGGACGGCGGCCCGGTCGACGGGGAGTTCGTCGGCCGGCTGCGGACGGGACTGCTGGACGCCTACCGCGCGGTCCTGCCGCACGACGGGCGGGTACCGGGGTGGTGGGAGCGCAACCCGGGCTGGCTGGGTTCGGCCCCGACCGGGCCGTGAGCCCCGGGCGGTACCCGGACCGCGGCGGTGGCGGCGTCCGCTCCGCACCGATCGCCGTGCCGTCACCCGTACGGCCGGTGGACGGCCGCCGGGCCCGGGGGCGTGGTGCGCCAGTACGGATGGCCGGCCAGCCAGGTGCGGTACGCGGGGGCCGCCTCGATGATCTCCCGCTGGGCGCGGACCAGATGCTCCCACAGACTCCGTACCCACGCGTCGGACAGGGGCCCGCCCGACCGCCAGTAGAGCACCGTGGCCATGGTGAGGGGCTCTCCGCGCAGCGGCAGCAGCACCAGCCCGGGGCCGGTCCGGCTGCCCGGCATCATCGGCAGCACCACGCGACCCTCCCGTACGAGGGCCAGGGCCGCCGCGTACTCGGCGCCGTGCACCGCCACCCGGTGCCCGGCCCGCCGGCAGGCCTCCGTCAACTGGGCGCCCAGATCGTCGTCGGACCCGGGCGGCAGGCACCACCGCTCGCCGGCCAGCTCGGAGAGGTCGGCCTCCGCCCGCCCGGCGAGGCGGTGCCCGGCGCAGACGCCCGCGAACAGCGGCTCCACGGCGACGATCGCCCCGCGCAGTGCCCCCTCCCCGCCGCCCTCCGCCCCCGGCGGTCCCGCCGTCGCCCCGGGCACGGGGAAGTGGGTGACCAGGGCGGCCTCGGTGCGCCCCGCGGCCAGCGCCGCGAGATGGCCGGCGGTACCGGTGGCGGTGGTGATCTGCACATCGCTGCCGGCCACCAGGGGCACGGCCACCGACAGTTGGGCCACCAGCAGCCCCGGCGCGCAGCCGATCCGTACCGCCGCCGGCCAGGCGTCCGCCCGGTGCCGGGCCGCCGCGGCGGTCATCCGCTCCACGGCGTCCAGCACCGTCCGCGCGTGCCCGATGACCACCTCGCCCAGCGGGGTCGGCAGCGCACCCCGCGCGCCGCGCCGGAACAGCGGCCCTCCCGCGGCCCGTTCGGCCTGGGCCAGGGCCTGGGACACCGACGGCTGGGCCATGCCCAGCCGCTGCGCCGCGACCGTCAGGCTGCCCTCGTCGGCGATCGCCTTGACCACCCGTAGCTGCCGCAACTCCAGGCTCATAGGCGGACCTTAGAACGGGATGGGATTACCGGGGAAGTCACCGGATTCCCATAGTGGGTTCATCCACCGGAACCCGGCACCGAACGCCGGGGACCGGTCCTCCCCCCCACACCCATCCCGGAGGAATCCCCGTGTCTCCCCGCACCCTCATGAGCAGTCTGTTCACGAGCCTGCTGCTAGGCGGCGCCGTGCTGACCGCCCCCGCCGCCACCGCGCAGGCCGTCCCCGCTCCCGAACCCGCCGTATCCGTCTCCGCCGGTGTCCAGCCGATCGTCGGCGGCGGCCAGGCGAGCGAGAACTACTCGTTCATGGCCTCCCTCCAGCAGCAGGGCCGCCATGGCTGCGGCGGCTCCCTGATCGCCGCGCAGTGGGTCGTCACCGCCGCCCACTGCGTCACCGACCGGCAGGGCGGCCAGACCCCGGCCCAGCAGATCCAGCTGCGCATCGGCTCGGCCGACTACACCCAGGGCACCGCCGCCGCCGTCCAGCGGATCATCCGTCACCCCCGCTACAGCGGAGACGTCTCCGGCGGCAACGACATCGCCCTGCTGCAACTGCGCGCCCCGGTGCAGAACCAGCCGGTCACCATCGCCTCCGGCTCGCCGTCCGAAGGCACTGCCACGCGACTGCTCGGCTGGGGCCAGACCTGTCCCCAGCAGGGATGCTCGCAGCAGCCGCCCCGCTACCTGAAGGAGCTGGACACCCGGATCAACCCCGACCGGATGTGCGCCGCGGGCTTCAACGGCGCCAACGAGCTGTGCGTGTACGGGACCCCGCAGGCCACCGCCTGCTACGGGGACTCCGGCGGTCCCGCCCTGGTCGGGGGCTCCGGCCGCTGGCAGCTGGTCGGCGCCACCAGCCGCGGCGGGCAGAACGCCGGTACCTGCGGCACCGGCAGCGCCACCATCTACACCGATGTGACCGCCCACCGGCAGTGGATCAGCCAGAACACCGGTGGGGCCCTGACCCGGCCCTGACCCGGTCCTGAGCCGGTATGACCGTCCCGCGTCGGGTGGCTCCCGGGTGGCGGCTCCGGCGGGAGCCGCCGACGCGGGGCACACCGGGTGCCGGAATGTGAGTGTTCCGGCACCCGGCCCGTACCGCCGAGAGCGCGGGGACGCCGGGCAGAGGAGGTACGGCCGCCCCACCGGTCGTACCGCGTCCGGTACGAGGCGGCGGGGCGGGTGGCTCGTCGGCGCCCCCGGGAGGGCGGTTCCGGACCGTCCCGCCCCGCCGCGCGCCACGTCCACGACGGCCGACCTCCCCCACGGACCCCGACGGCCGGCGTAGGACCCCGCGCACACGGAGATCGGCACGGCAGGACCTGCCGTGCCGACGCCCGTGAGGCCGGCGCAGCGCCACGAGCCCTGCGCCGGCCCCACGGGGACACTCGACGGGCCGCCCTCCACACACGGTGGAGGGCGGCCCGTCGGCTTCGGCGCCGCTACCGGCGGCCCGCCGGCGAACCGGCGGAGCCTCCCGGCGAGGTCCCCCGGCGGGCGGACAGGGCGACGAGCAGCAGTCCGCAGGCCGCCACCAGCATCCAGCCGGGGCGGGACGCCTCGGCCAGCTCCTCGGGGGCCGTGCCCGCGACCAGGGCGCCGGCGATCGCGATGCCCAGGGCGGCGCCGAGCTGGCGGGCCGTGGAGGTGATCGCGCCCGCGACCCCGGCGCGGGCGGGCGGCAGGCCGCTGACGGCGGTGTTGGTGATCGGGGCGTTGGCGAAACCGAAGCCGATGCCGATCAGCAGGTAGGCCAGCAGGAGCAGGCTCACGCTCGTGTCGTCGGCCAGGCCGACCAGGCAGAGGCCGCCGAGCGTGATGAAGGAACCGGCCACCAACAGCGGCCGGCGCGGGCCGATCCGGCCGACCAGCCGGCCCGACCAGGGCGCGCAGACGATCGCCCCGGCCGCCATCGGGAGGGTGGCCGAACCGGCGGCCAGCGGGGTCCAGCCGCGGGTGTGCTGGAGGTAGAGGGTGTTGAGCAGCATCGTCACGCTCAGCGCCACGAACACCGCCACCGCGCCCAGCGCCGCACCCGTGAACGCCGGGCGGCGGAACAGCCGCGGATCGATCAGCGGCTCCTCCCGCCGCGACTCCACCCGGACGAACCAGACCGTGGCGCCCGCCACGACCGCGTACGCGAGCAGCGCCGTCGGCGAGGCCCAGCCGATCCGCGGGCCCTCGATCAGCACGCCGACCGCCACCCCGATCAGCACGGTCAGCAGCAACTGGCCCGGCAGGTCCAGCCGTTGCGGCCGCGGCGCCCGGGACTCCGGCACGAACCGGGCGCTGAGCGCCAGCGCCACCGCGACCACCGGCAGGTTGACCCAGAACAGCGCCGGCCAGCCGAAGGCCGACAGCAGCGCCCCGCCGGTGACCGGCCCGGCCGCCATGCTCAGCCCGAACACCGCCGCCCAGACGCCGATCGCCTGCGCCCGCTCCTTGGGGTCGGGCATCGCGTTCACCACGATCGCCAGCGCCACCGGGCTCAGCATCGAGGCGCCGACGCCCTGCAGCACGCGGGCCGCGATCAGCAGGCCCAGCGAGGGCGCCAGCGCGCACAGCAGCGAGGCCACGCCGAAGACCGCCAGGCCCAGTCGGAACACCCGCCGCCGGCCGAAGCGGTCCGCCAGCGCGCCCGCCGAGATCAGCACGCTCGCCAGGACCAGGGTGTACGCGTCGACCGTCCATTCCAGGCCGCTGGTGCCGACGCCCAGGCCGGCGCCGATCTCCGGCAGGCCCACATTGACGATGCTGGTGTCCAGGCCCACCAGGAACATGCTCAGGCAGCAGACGGCCAGCACCGTCCAGCGGCCGCGGGCGCTCAGCGCGGGCGGGGAGGCGGGCAGGGGGATCGTTGTCGTGGCCACGGTGGTACCTCTCACGGTCCGGATCATCGGTGACCCGGTCAGAATCCGGCCGCCCCTCCCGTCCCGGACAGGAAATTTGCGGAAACCGCAAAAAGTGCCGTCGAGCGGCCACAATGGGCGGCATGGACGCGGAACTGGAACACGTACTCGCCGACATCGGCCCACGGCTGCGCGCGCTGCGCCGCGACCGGGGGCTCACCCTGGAGGCCCTCGCCGCCACCACCGGAATCTCCGTGAGCGTCCTCTCCCGGCTGGAGTCCGGCCTGCGGCGGCCCACCCTGGAGCTGCTGATCCCGCTCGCCCGCGTCCACCGGGTCGCGCTCGACCAGCTGATCGCCGCACCCGCCAGTGGCGACCCGCGCGTCCACCTCACCCCGCTGCACAAGGGCGGCGGGAGCGTGGTGGTGCCGCTCACCCAGTATCCGGGCCGTGTCCAGGTGTTCAAGCAGGTGCTCGGCCCGCGGGAGCCGAAGCCGGTCACCCACGCCGGCTACGAGTGGCTCTACGTGCTCGCCGGTGAGCTGCGGCTCATCCTGGGCGAACGCGACTTCACCCTGCGCCCCGGCGAGGTCGCCGAGTTCGACACCGGCGAACCGCACTGGTTCGGCCCGGCGGGCCGGGAGGCGGTGGAGATCCTGCACCTCTTCGGCCCCCACGGCGACCAGGCGGTGATCCGGGCCCGGCCCGCGGACGGGCACTAGCCATGACTTCCCCGCGCGGGAAGTCGGCTCGGCCGACTTCCTGCGCGGGGGTAGGCAGGCCCGGTCAGGGCGCCGGGCATCCAGACGAAGGCGTAGAGCAACTGGGCCGCGATCAGCGGCAGCGGCTGCCAGTACCCGTGCAGCACCAACAGCGTCGGCACGGCGCTGGGCACCAGGGCGATCAGCACGCCCACGCAGGCGCCGCGCTGCGCGTACGGTGCCTGGACGAGCAGCAGCGTGAGGGTGGGGACGGTCACCCAGGCCGCCACGGCGACGAGCGGCCAAAGGTGGCCCTCGAAGGTGGGTTCGCGGGGTGGCAACAGCGCATGGGCCAGGACCGCCAGGACGACCGGTGACAGGCAACAGGCCAGGTAGCGGACGGCCGCCCGGCCGAACCAGCGCATCTCGGCCTTCCACCGCGCCGCCGACCGGCCGACCAGCGGCCGGGCCGTGAGGAACAGCGCGGCCACGGCGCCGGACAGCTCCAGCGGGGCGAGGATCAAGAATTCGGCCGGGTATGCCAGCAGGCTCCACAGCACCAGTCCGACCGGCTGCGCCACCATGAGCACCACGGCCGCCCACCACCACAACCGTACGCAGGGCATCGGCTCCCTTTCAGCTTGAACGCGTTCAAAAGCTAGCACGGGATGGAGGGGGAGGAGGGGCAGAGGCTGGGTGGTGCGGAGGGGGGGAGGGGCTCGCGCGGTGGGGCGCCGAGGGGGGTGCGGAGGTGTGTGCGGGGCGGGCGCGCGCCGAGGGGGCCGGGGTGCTGGGGGTGGCTCGTGCGACGCGTGGGGAGGTGGTGGCCGTCCGTGTCGATTTCTGCCCGACTCGGGTCACTTGCAGTCGAGTTGACGGGAATCCCCGGTTCCGGGGGTGGCTTCGGGTACGGCCTTGTACGGTGAACCCCGCTGCCGTGGCGCGGCGCGGATCGCGTGGTTCCCGCGGGCCCGGCATGAGCGGGCGTGGCGCGGGGCAGTGGACACGTGCGTATCGGAACCAGTGAGGCTCAAGGGGGAGAGATGACGTATCTCGTCGAGCTGCCGGTCGGTTCGGTGGACGGGGGCCCGGATGTCGTACGGGTCGAGATCGAGCAGGCCGCGGAGGGCCTGGTGCAGGTGGCCCGGCCGGGGCAGGTGGTGGCGCGGGCCACCCGGTCGATGGGTGACATGCTGGCCGCGGTCAGGCCCGTGGCGCAGGACTTCGTCGACGGCTTCCGCGGCATGGTCCACGGGCCGGACGAGATCGGCATCGAGTTCGGGCTGTCGCTGTCCGCGGAGGCGGACGTGGTGATCACCAGCACCGCGGCCCAGGCCAACTTCAAGGTCTCGCTGACCTGGCACCGGGCCCGGGCCGGCGACGCGGGCGACGGCGCCGGGACGGCATCCGCACAGCCCGGGGCATGACGTCGCCGGGCCCCGGGCCCGTGGGGGGCGTCGGGGCGAGGGCGCTGGACGCGGCGGTGCTGCGGATCCACGACGCGCTGAGCAGGCCGGTCGGCGTGGGTTTCCTGGTGGCCCCGGACCGGGCCGTCACCTGTGCGCACGTGGTCTCGGCGGCGCTGGTCGGCCAGGGCATCGACGTGGGGGTCGGCTCCTGGGTCTTCGTGGACCTGCCGCTGCTGGCCGCGCAGGCCGGGCCGGACGGGCCCGCGGTGGCGGGTGTGCTGGCGGTCGTCGAGCACTGGGTGCCGCCGCGGCCGGACGGCGGCGGGGACGTCGCGGTGCTGCGGCTGGGTGCCCCGCTGGCCGGCGCCCGGCCGGTCCGGCCGTTGGACACCAGGTCGGAGGACGTCTGGGGCCACCCTGTGCGGGTGTTCGGGTTCCCGGTCGGGCGTTCGCACGGGGTCTGGCACTCCGGCGTGCTGCGGAACCGGCAGGCCGGCGGGCTGCTGCAGGTCGACCTCGCCTCCAGCGGCTACCGGGTCTCAGGGGGGTTCAGCGGCAGCCCGGTGTGGGACGAACGGCTCGGTGGAGTGGTCGGCATGATGATGCTGGCCGAGGTGGGGGAGCCCGCGGCGAGCTACCTGATCCCCACCGACGGCCTGACGGCGGCCTGGCCAGAGCTGCCGGCTCTCGCGCTGCCGCCGTCGCCGTTCCGCAGTCTGACCTCCTTCACGGAGGCGGACGCGCCGGTCTTCCACGGCCGGAGCGCCGAGAGCGACGAGGTCGCCCGTCTGGTGGCCCGCGAGCGCTGGGTCACCGTGGTCGGCCCCTCCGGCTCGGGGAAGTCGTCGCTGGCCATGGCCGGGGTGGTCCCCCGGTGCCGTGCCGCCGGGGCGCTGGTGGTGACCCTGCGGCCGGACTCCGGCAGCGGCCCGCTGTCCGCGCTGGCCGCCACACTGCTGCCCCTGCTGGAACCGGAGCTGACCGAGACGCAGCGCCTCGAACGGACTCCGGCCCTGGCCGCCGTGCTGGCCGGGCCGCAGGGCATCGCCGATGTCGTTCCCCTGCTCCTGGAACGGCACCGGGCGGGCCGACTCCTCATCGTGCTGGACCAGTTCGAGGAGCTCGTGGCAGCGGGCCCGGCCGCGGTCGACGAACTGGCCGCGGCGCTGTTCACCGACGCCCTGCCGGGCACGGTCCGGGTCCTGGCCACCCTGCGGGCCGACTTCCTGGAGGCGGCCCTCGCCCATCCGCGGCTCGGGCCGGTCGTGCGCCGGGAGGTGTACGCGCTCGGGCCGATGAGCCCCGAGCAACTGCACGAGGTCGTCACCGCGCCGGTCGACGCCGTCCCGGGCGTGCGGTACGCCCCCCACCTGGTCGAGCGGCTGCTGGCGGACACCGGGGGCGAACCCGGGGCGCTGCCGCTCCTGGGCTTCGCCCTCGACCTGCTCTGGCAGTACCAGGCGGACGGCCTGCTGACCCATCAGGCCTACGAGCGGCTCGGCGGGGTGAAGGGCGCCCTCGGCGTCTATGCCGGGGCCACCTACGGGAGGACGGTCCCGCCGGACGACGAGCCCGCGGCCCGCAGTCTGTTCACCCAGCTCGTCCGGGTGCCGTCGGGCACCGCGTCGGCGACCCGCCGCACGGCGCTGCGCACGGACCTCGGGGAGGACGAGTGGCGCGTGGCCCAGGGCCTCGCCACCGACCGGCTGCTGGTCATCGGCCGCAGCGCCGAGGGCGTCGAGACGGTGGAGCTCGCGCACGAGGCGCTGATCAACGCCTGGGAGAAGCTGCGGGACTGGGTGGAGGAGGACCGCTCGTTCCTGGTCTGGCGGGAGGTCCTGCGACACGACCGGGACCGCTGGGAGCGCGGCGGGCGCGAGCGCCGGCTGCTGCCGGGCGGTACCGCGCTGGCGGGCGCCCAGCCGTGGCTGCGCAGCCCCAACCCGAACCACCGGCTGAGCGAGGCCGAGCGCGACTTCCTGGAACGCGGGCGCCGTCACCGCCGGGCACGCCGCTGGCGGTGGCGGGCCGTGATCGCGGTGCTGTGCGCGGCGGCGGTGGTCGTGGCGACCTTGGTCGTGCGCAACGAGCAGCAGAAGGACGCCACCGAGGAGCAACGGGCGATCGCCGCCCGGCAGGCCGAGGCCGCCAACTCCAGGGACCTGGCGGCCCGCGCGCAGGCCGTCGGCGGCAACGACCCCGGGCTCGCCACCCAGTTCGCGATCGCCGCCTACCGCACGTCCCCTACCCCGGAGGCCTCGGCCCAGCTGTACGAGATGGCGGGCTCGCTGATGAACAGCGTGGTCGGCGACGCCGGGGGGCCGGTCCTGGCCGTCGCGGCCGCTGCCCGCGGGACGCTCGCCGCGGCCGTCAATGAGAAAGGGGCGGTGCGGATCTGGGATCTCGCCGAGCAGCCCGCCCCGGTCCTCCGCGCGACCGTCGACGCCGGCGGCGCGACGGGCATCGCCCTCACCCCGGACGGGTCCCATCTGGTGGCCGGGTGCGGCGCCGAGGCCGGCCTGTGCCTGTGGAGCCTGGCCGACCCCGGGAGGCCCGTGGTCGCGGCCCGGCTGCCCGAGATACCCGGCAGGTCGGGTGACAAGGCGAGCGTCCCCTCCGTGGCCGTCAGCGCGGACGGTACCCTTCTGGCGGCCGCCACCGGGGACGGGGACACCCTGCTGTGGTCGATTGCCCGACCGTCGGCCCCCACGGGTCTCGCCCGCATGCACAATCCGACCGCCGAGGCCCCGAAGAGCCTCGCCGCCGTCGCCTTCTCGCCGCAGGGGCGCCTGCTCGCCAGCACCGTCCTGGGCGGCACGACCCAGGTGTGGGGCCTCACCGACCCGGCCGCCCCGGCCCGACTCGCCTCCCTGGAGAAGGGGTACAAGGCGGTCGCGTTCAGCCCCGACGGCGCCTTACTGGCCGCTGCCAGCCAGCGGGAGGTCGGCGTCTGGAAGATCCAGGACCCGACGCGTCCCGAGCCGATCAGGGTGAGTGTGCAGGGATCCGCGAACATCAGCGCCGTGGCCTTCAGCCGGGACGGCAGCCAGCTCGCCTACGGCGGGACGGACGCCACGGATCCCAAGGGCGACCTGTGCCTCGCGCCGCTGTCCCCGAAGGGCACGGGCTCGGGTGCCGCGAACTGTCGCAAGGTGCCCTTCGGCCCGTTCGCCATGGTCACGCCCTCGCCCTCGGTCGGTGGGCTGCTGACCGCGGGCGACGACGGGGTGCTGCGCCGGTGGCGGGGGACGTCGCGGGGCCTCGACGCCGCCCGGCTGCCCGGCTTCATCGCGTCCTGGACCTTCAGCCCGGACGGAAGCCTCATGGCCGCACCGCAGTTCGGGGCGGTCGGGGAGGCCGAGTCGCGCCCGAAGTCCGTCGGGCTCTGGGACCTCTCCGCGTTCAAGGGCCCCGAGCTCGTCGCGACCCTGCCGGTCCAGGCGAGGACCACCGCGTTCATCCGTGCGGGAGCCCTGCTGACCGTCGGGTGGGACGGCGAGGTCGAGCTCTGGAACGTGAGTGATCCCCGCCATTCGCGCAAGGCGGCCTCCCTGGGCACCGCCGACTTCCCGGCCACCCCGTCGGGTATCGGTGACGTGATCATCACGTACGGGGTCACCTCGGGTGATGGCGGCCGTCTGGTGGCGGTGATCGGCAAGGGGGCGCTCCACCTCTGGCGGGTCACCGACGCGCTCGACGCGACGGAGGTCGGCTCGATCCCCGCCCCCGATACCGACCGCCACGACGCCGGCATCCTGGACAACGGCCGCACGGCCTACCTGGCGACCAAGAGCGGGTTCGCCTGGTGGGACATCAGCGACCCGGCGAAGCCGAGGCGCGCCGGCTCCTCGGAGATCAAGCCCCCGGACGGCTCCCCGGGCTCCGAGGAGGCCCTGAACATGGGCTCCGCCTACTCCCGGGGCACCCCGGCCGGCGCGGTCCTGGCCGTCACGAGCAAACCGGACAGCAGGTGCAAGTGCGCGGCCCTGGAACTGTTCCACTTCACCGGCGGCGGCGAGCCGACGTCGCGGGTGACCGTGCCCGGGGCCTTCGGAAGCGCGCTGGGGCTGAGCACCGACAACCGGCTGCTCGCGACAGGAGGGAACAACGGCAGCACGGTGTCCCTCTGGGACATCACCGATCCGAGGCAGCCCCGCGCCCAGCACACGATCCAGACGGTGCAGGACGTCAAGGGCGTCGAATTCGCCCAGCAGGGCACGCTCCTGGCCATCTGGAACGACACCACGGTCGAACTCTGGGACGTCGCCCGCCCCACCACGCCCGTCCTCGTCTCCCGGGTCACCGGTCAGAGCGGCGGCTCCAGGATCAAGGCGGTCGGGCTGGTGGCGACCGGACCCACGCTCCTCGTCGCCTCCCAGGCCACCGTCACGCTGCTCGACGCCGACCCCGCCAACCTCGCCACCCGCCTGTGCTCCTACACCACGGGCTCCCTCAGCCCCGCGCAGTGGCAGCGGTACGCGCCCAACATCGCCTACCGCGAACCGTGCCCCGGAGGTCGATGACCCCTACTGCGCGGCGTGGGGGCGATGACTCCTACGCCGCGCCGTGGCGGGCGGTCGTCTCGACGAGCCCGACGGCGCCGTCGAGCAGGGCGATCTCGTGCGGGGTGAGGGTGGGGTTGGCGGCGCGGCGGGCGCGGGCCTCGCCGAGGAGCAGCGGGCCCGTGCCGTCGAGGTGCCGGAGAAGGGCGGCGAGGAGCGTCCGGATCGCGCCCAGGGCCTGCGGGGGCAGGCCGGCGGGCATGCCGACCGCGACCTGGGCGAGGATCAGCGCCGACATCGCCGAGTCCAGACCGGGCGGGCCCTCGGCGGCCGTGCTCCAGTCGATCACCATCGGGCCGGCGTCGGTCAGCAGGACGTTCTCGGGATGCAGGTCGAGGTGGAGGATCCGGTGCGCGGGGTCGGCGGACCGGAGGGCCGGGACGGCGTGCAGACGGGTCAGCAGGCCGGCCAGGGCTTCGCCGGCCCGCTCCGGGGTGATCGCGCCGGCGAGGAGGGCCTGCGCCATGGTCGGGCCGGTGAGCCGCTGCATGACCAGGCCGTCGGGGCCGGGGGCGTCCTCGGGCCAGACGGCGGGCACCGGGTAGTCGTACCGCGCGAGGTGCGCCATCACGGCGGCCTCCTCGGCCGGGTCGCCGTGCGCGAGGTCGCGGTAGCACCGCAGCACGCGGTCGTCACCGAGGGCGTACACATCAGCCGTGCGGCCGGTGCCTATCAGTTCGCCGATCTCCATGGCGCGCAGCCTAGGGGTACGTGATCAGGCGTCAGAAGCCGCCCCCGCCTGCTGGACCCCCGCCTCCGGAGGTGGCGCCGCCCGTGCTGCCGCCGCGGCCGTAGGCGGCCCCGACGTGCCTGCCCGGCGGGGAGGGCGGGACCCGGGTGGTGCGGTGGACCCGGTGCTCCACCCGTACGGTCGGGCCCAGTCCTTCGGACAGCTCGCGATGCAGCGCCTCGGTGTCGGTGTCCGCGGGCAGCGTACGGGGCGGGACGTTCCGACGGGGGAGCTCCACCCGCAGGGTCACCGTGACGCCGGCGGGCCGGGGGTCGCCCTCGTACGGGACCTCCTCCTCGCGTGCGACGACGATCATGACGTCCGCCGTGGGCAGCGGCGGCAGCGGACCGTACCCGCGGACCACGACCACCGTGTCCGGGGCGGGGACGGGCGAGAACCGCAGCCGCAGCAGCCCGCGGAAGGAGTCCACCGCCAGCGGGACCCACCCGACCAGCGCGACCAGGCCCACCACGGCCAGCGCCACCCAGGCGGCCGTGGCCCAGCCCTGGTGCAGCCAGAAACGCGTGATCAGGCCGGCGGGCACGGCGAGGAGCAGGCCCACCGCCCCGAACAGCGGAACGATGAAGGTGGCGGAGAGCACACCCCTCCAGGCGCCCCTCGGCGACCCCTCTCCGGGGGCCAGCACCAGGTCGAGCGTGCCCTCGTCCGAACGTTCAAGTATCGGCTGGACCATGACACCACGTTAGGACCACCGGGGAGGCCGGGGAAGAGGGCGGGAGGCGCCCCGGTGCCGGTGGCGGTGGCGGTTGGGGGGCCGCTGCCCGGGCCCGGCCCGTCCGCGGCCTGCTGATCGCCGCCGACGGCGAGCCCGACGACGAGCCCGACGGTGAGCGGGCGCCGTCCCGGCGACGGCGGGTGACGGAAGGGGTGGGCCCCGGACGGGTGTGTCAGGCTGGTGGGGAGGGGGAGGGAGCGCGACCGAGGTCGGGAGGCCCGCAATGGCCGAGATCAGGGCGAACGGGGTGTCGCTGTACTACGAGTCCAGGGGTGCCGGGCCCGGCGTGGTGCTCGTCCACGGCTCCTGGGACGACGGCGACAGCTGGGCGCGGGTGGTGCCGGGGCTCGCCGAGCGGGCCACCGTCGTCACGTACGACCGGCGCGGCCACAGCCGCAGTGAGGACCCGCTCACCCAGGGTTCCGTCCACGAGGACGCGGCCGACCTCGCGGCGCTGATCGAGGGCCTGGGGCTGGCCCCGGCCTTCGTCTGCGGCAACTCCTACGGCGCGCTGATCGCCCTGCGGCTCGCCTCCGTCCGCCCCGAGCTGCTGCGCGGCCTGGCCGTGCACGAGCCGCCGGGCATCGGCCTGCTGCTCGCCGACCCCGACCTGCGCCCGGTCGCCACGGCCATGGACACGAAGATCGCGCCCGTCCGGGACCTCCTGGAGGCGGCCGAGTCCGCGGCCGCCGCCGAGCTGTTCGTGGACACCGTCGCCCTCGGCCCCGGCGCCTGGGCCCAGCTCCCGGCGCCCGTCCGGCACACCTTCATCCGCAACGCGCCCAGCTACCTCGACGAGCTGCGCGACCCCGACGCGCTCGACCTCGACCTGGACGCGCTCGCCGGGTTCCTCGAGCCCGCCCTGCTCACCCAGAGCGACGACAGCCCGCCGATGTACGGGGCGGTGCTGGACGCCGTCGACCTGGCCCTGCCCAAGGCGGAACGCCACCTCTACCAGGGCGCCGGGCACGTCCCGCACGTCTCCCGGCCGGAGGAGTGGGTCCGGGTGACGCTGCCGCGCGTGATCGTGTGAGCGTGACGCGGGGCGGGGTCGGCGATCGTCCCGCGCCCCGGCGTGAGAGCGTGGAGCCATGGTGAGGACGAGCGACGCGGCCGTGATCCACGAGGTGCCGTACTACGCGCAGTGGGAGTCCCCGGAGCTGGTCCGGGAGATCATCACCGGCGAGGTCGAGGCAGCCGAGGACCCCCGCTGGGGCCAGTCCGGCGCGCGCACCCCCGAGGAGTACGGCTGGTGGTCCTGGCGGCTGTGCGGGGTGGCCTGCCTGCGGATGGCCCTCGACCACTGGTGGGGCGTCTCGCCCGCCGCCATGCGGCTCGCCGAGGAGTGTGAGACGGCCGGCGCGTACGTCCGGGACGGCGACGGGCTGCGCGGGCTGATCCACATGCCGTTCGCGGACTACGTGCGCCGGCGCTGGGGCCTGAGCGCCGAGGCGCGGGAACTCACCCCCGAGGAGATCGCCGGGCTGTCCGCGGCCGGCCACCTGGTGATGCTCTCCGTCCACCCCGGGATCCGGGAACCGGCCGCGCCCGAGCCCGCCCGCCGCGGCGGCCACCTGGTGCTCGCGGTCGGCGCCGGACCGGAGGCGCTGGTGATCCACAACCCGTCCGGGTTCACCGGGCACTCGCAGGCGTTCGCGCAGGTCCCGTGGGCGGACTTCGGCCGCTGGTACGCGGGGAGGGGGATCGTGCTGGGCCCGCCGACCGGTGCGAGATGATGGGGCCGGTGCCGGCCCCCGGCACCTCGCTCGCCCGTGGGCACCCCCGGGTCACCACCCTCCTGTGAAGGCATCGGTCATGGCGCAGATCAACCCCAGCATCCTCTCCGCGGACTTCGCCAGGCTCGCCGACGAGGCCGAGGCCGTCAGGGGCTCGGACTGGCTGCACGTCGATGTGATGGACAACCACTTCGTGCCCAACCTGACCCTCGGCATGCCGATCGTCGAATCCCTCGCCCGCGCCACCGACATCCCGCTCGACTGCCACCTGATGATCGAGGACCCGGACCGCTGGGCCCCGCAGTACGTCGAGGCCGGCGCCGGCTCCGTCACCTTCCACGTCGAGGCCGCCGCCGCGCCCGTCCGGCTCGCCCGCGAGATCCGCGCCAAGGGCGCCCGCGCCTCCATGGCCCTCAAGCCCGGCACGCCCATCGAGCCCTTCGAGGACCTGCTGCCCGAGCTCGACATGCTGCTGATCATGACCGTCGAGCCCGGCTTCGGCGGCCAGGCCTTCCTCGACATCATGCTGCCCAAGATCCGCCGCACCCGGGAGCTGATCGACAAGCACGGCCTGGAACTGTGGCTCCAGGTCGACGGCGGCGTCTCCGCGAGCACCATCGAGCGCTGCGCCGAGGCCGGAGCCGACGTCTTCGTCGCCGGCTCCGCCGTGTACGGCGCCCAGGACCCGGGCGAGGCGGTCGCCAAGCTGCGTGCCCTCGCGGACGCGGCCGCGGCGGGGGCCTCCTGGGGCTGCAAGCACTGAGGTATCCGGGGCCGGGGGACGTCTTCGGGGTTCGTCGGAGGGGACGGGGGCCGGGGTGGAGCGGAGGACGTTGCTGAGGGCGGGTGCCGGGGCCGGGGTCGCGGCGGCGCTCGTCGGGTGCGGCACGGGCCCGCCGGCCGCCACCGGTTCGGCGACCGCTCCGGCCGTGGCCCCGGCGCGGGTGCGGCAGGAGGAGCGGCGCTCGGCCGCCCGGGGCACCGGCGTACGGCTGATCACCGTCCTGCCGCCCGGGCCGTCCGGCCGCGCATCAGGTGATCCGGCCGCCCCCGGCGACCTGCCCGTCTGCGTCGCCCTGCACGGCCGCGGCGCCGACGCCCGCGCCTGGCTCGACCTCGGCCTGCCCGAGGCGCTGGCCGCCGCCGTCGCCGCCGGGATCCCGCCGTTCGCGGTCGCCGCCGTCGACGGGGGCGACGCCACGTACTGGCGGCGCGTCCCCGACGGGGCGCCCGACGGCGGCGACGACCCCCAGCGGATGCTGCTGGAGGAACTCCCCGGCTGGCTCGCCGAGCAGGGCCTTCGCCCGCCGACGGCCGCGCTCGGCCTGTCCATGGGCGGCTTCGGCGCGTTGCGCCACGCCCGCCACCGGGGCGCCGGCTTCGGGCCGGTGGCGCTGCTCAGCCCCGCGCTGTTCCGTGACTGGCCGGCCGCCGAGGCCGTCCGGGTGTTCCGCGACGAGGCCGACTGGGCCGCCCACGAGCCGCTGCGCCACCAGGACGAGCCGTACGGCCGGCCGGTGGCGGTGTGGTGCGGCACCGAGGACCCGTTCTGCGACGCGGCCCGGCAGCTGGGCCGCGGCGGCGCGGGTGGTGGTGCGGGTACGGGCGGTGGCGCGGGTGGTGGGGGCACCGGTGGCAGTGGTGGCAGTGGTGGCGGGACGGGTGGCGGGGTGCGGGGGCACTTCGTGGCGGGCGGGCACACGCCCGCCTTCTGGCGGCAGGTGATGCCGGAGGCGGTCGCCTTCCTCGGCCGGGCCCTGGCGGAGCGGTAGGGCCGGCCCGACGCGGGGGCGGCCCCAACGCGCCCGTCGGCGATGCTTCTTCGGCGGGCACCGGTGATGGATGATCGGCCGTGACCCTCCCGGCCACCCCCGGCCGGCCCCGATCCGTACGGCGGTGGACCGCGACATGAGCAACCTCGATCTCAGGCCCGCACCGACCACCTGCGGCGCCGAAGCCAGCACCGGGCCGGTCAAGGACCTGCTCACCGGCCGCCTGGTCCCGCTCGGGGAGAGCACGGTGGTGCGGCGGCTGTTGCCGAACCTGGGGCGGCGGATGGTGGGCGCGTGGTGCTTCGTGGACCACTACGGTCCGGACGACATCGCGGA
>NZ_JBSGFD010000141.1:0-23660 GCF_053603215.1 Kitasatospora sp. NPDC004240
CCCGGGCCGGTGGGGGGGGGGGCGCCCCCCCCCGGGGCCCCCCCCCCCCTCCCCTTCGTGTGCTCAGCGGCCGAGACCGACCAGCTCGGCCAGCCGGGTGTACGACTCCCGCCGGTCCGCCGGGTCGTAGGTGTTGGCCACCACCATCACCTCGTCCGCGCCGGACTCCGCGATGAAGGTCTTCAGCTTCGCCGCCACCGTCGCCGGTCCGCCCACCACCTCCGAGCGCAGGTCGTTCAGCGGCGCGGTGAGCTGCGCGACCCGCTCGGCCGGCGTCGGCTCGTACGCCAGCGCCTCGTCTACCGGCAGCAGCGGCGAGGAGTTGCCGACCGCGTGCCGCGCCAGCGCGAGGCGCCACGGGGTGGCCAGCTCCTCGGCGTGCGCGTCGTCCCGGCCCACCACCACCGTCAGCGTCAGGATCGCCCAGGGCCGCTGCCCCTCCTGCGCGGGCGTGAACGCCTCCCGGTAGCGGCGCAGCGCCGCGAAGGCGTTCGCCGGGTCCTGGTACGCCGCGAGGTACGCGTAGCCGAGGCCGAGACGTCCGGCCACGGCGGCCGAGGAGGGGCTGCCGCCGAGCAGGAACACCTCCGGCAACGGTGTGTCGTCCGGTACGGCCCGGACCGAGGCCAGCTCGTGGCCCTCCGGCAGGGCGGCCCGGCCGCCGAAGGCCAGCAGCTGCGCCAGCTGCCCGTTGAACACGTCGGGGGCGAGCGAGGAGCGGCGCAGCAGGGCGGCGGTCGGCCCGTGCTCGGTGCCGCTGGAGCGGCCGATGCCCAGATCGATCCGGCCCGGGTTCAGCGCCTCCAGGGTGCGGAACTGCTCGGCCACGTGCAGCGGCGAGTGGTTGGGCAGCAGCATGCCGCCGGCGCCGATCCGCAGCCGGGTGGTGCGGGCGGCGAGGTGGGCGATGACGATCTCGGGCGCGGAGATGCCCACCGCCGCCTGCTGGTGGTGCTCGGCCACCCAGTACCGGGTGAAGCCCAGCTCCTCGACGTGCCGGGCGAGTCGGACGGCCTCGCCGAGCAGTTCGGCGCTGCTCGCGCCGGCCCGCCGGGGGCCCTGGTCGAGGACGGAGAACGCGGTCATGCCCACTTCCTGACGGTTCGGCCCCCGGGCTGCCGGGGGCGTGGATCGGTGCTAGGCCCTGTCCGGCTGCCCCGGCGCACGGCCGGGCCCTGCGGACGGGCGGGGCTCACACGCCCGCGGTGGCGGCGGCCGCCCCGGCCGGGTACGGGTGCGGCAGGCCGAAGTGCTCGCGCAGCGTCGACCCGCGGTAGGAGGAGCGGTAGACGCCGCGCTTCTGCAGGATCGGCACCACCAGTTCGACGAAGGCGGGCAGCCCGTCGGCGAAGACGTCCGGCATCAGGGTGAAGCCGTCGGCCGCCCCGGAGACGAACCACTCCTCGGCGACGTCGGCGACCTGCTCGGGCGTGCCGATCGCCTCGATGTGCGCCCCGCGCCAGGGGGCGTGCCCGGCCAGCTCGTCCAGCCGGTTCAGCCGGTTGAGGGCCTCACGGCGGCTGTCCGCGATGGTGGTCATCAGTCCGGGCAGGATCCTGACCGACCGCGGGTCGCGGCCGTGCCGCTCGGCGCGGGCCCGGACGTCGGCGGCGTAGGCGTGTGCCACGTCCGGGGTCTTGGCGCCCGAGAACACCACGTCGGCCGTCCGTCCGGCCAGTTCCCGGCCCGGTTCGGAGGCCCCGGCCTGCACCACGATCGGGTGGCCCTGCGCGGAGGGTGGCAGCGGCAGCGGCCCGCGCACGCTGAAGTGCTGCCCCCGGTGGTCTATCGGGCGCAGCCGGCGCGGGTCGGTGAACCGTCCGCCGCGCACGTCCGCGACCAGCGCCTCGGGCTCCCAGCTGGTCCACAGCGCCTTGACGATGTCGACGAACTCCTCGGCGCGGGCGTAGCGGTCGGTGCGCGGGGCGAGGCCGGTGCCGCCGAAGTTGGCGGCCACCTGCGGGATGTAGGTGGTGACGGCGTTCCAGCCGGCCCGGCCGCCGCTGAGCACGTCCAGCGACTTGAAGCGGCGGGCGATGTTGTAGGGCTCGTTGGAGGTGGTGGAGGCGGTGGCGATCAGGCCGATGTCCCGGGTGGCGGCGGCGATCGCGGTGAGGATCAGCGTCGGTTCCAGGTAGTAGGCGCCGTGCGGGCTGAAGTCGATGTCGCCGAAGACGCCGGGGGTGTCGGAGAGGAACACCGCGTCCATCAGGCCGCGTTCGGCGAGCCGCGCGGCGGCGACCCAGGTCTCGATGCGGGCGAAGCCGTGCGGGTCGGAGCCGGGTTCGCGCCAGGCGGCCGGGTGCACGCCCATGGCGCCGCCGACCATGTGCAGGTTGAGGTGGAGTTCGCGTCCGGTGCTCATGGGGCCTTCCTGATCGACGGGCCGTCCAGCCGGGGGACGGCCTCCAGCAGTGCGCGGGTGTACGGGTCGCGGGGTGCGGTGAGGACCTCGTCGACGTCGCCGGACTCCACCGTGCGGCCGTCCTTCATCACCAGCACCTCGTCGCTGACGTGGTGGACCACGCCCAGGTCGTGGGAGATGAGGACGTAGCCGACGCCGAGGTCGGCCTGGAGTTCGGCGAGCAGGTCGAGGACCTGTGCCTGGATGGAGACGTCCAGCGCGGCCACCGGCTCGTCGAGGACGACGATCCGGGGGCGGGGCGCCAGGGCGCGAGCGATCGCCACCCGCTGGCGCTGCCCGCCGGACAGTTCGCGCGGCCGGCGGCGCAGCAGGCCCTGGGCCAGGCCGACCCGGTCGAGCAGTTCGGCGACCCGGGCGGGGCGTTCGGCGCGCGGCACCCCGGTGGCCGCGAGGGGTTCGGCGAGGATCCGGGCGACGGGGTAGCGGGGGTCGAAGCTGCTGAGCGGGTCCTGGTGGACGACCTGGATCCGCCGGTGCAGTGCCCGCCGTTCCCGGGCCCCGAGGCCCTGCCAGGAGCGGCCCTCGACCTCGACGGTGCCGGTGTCGGGGGCGGTGAGCCCGAGCAGGATCCGTCCGGTGGTGCTCTTGCCGGAGCCGGACTCGCCGACGATGCCGAGAGTGCGTCCGGCCCGCAGGGTGAGCGAGAGGTCGCGGACGGCGGTGAGGGTGCCGTGGCCGGGCACCGTGAAGGACTTGCCGACCCCCCGGGCGCTGAGCACCACCGGTGCCCCGGAGTCGGAATCGGCCCCAGCAGCGGGGCGGGGGAGCGGGGTGCCGGCGCGCGGCCCGGAGAGCCGGGTGCCGCGGGCGCCGGCCGTCGGGACGGCGGCGAGCAGCTGCCGGGTGTACGGGTGCTCGGGCCGGGCCAGCACCTCGGCGGTGGGGCCCTCCTCGACCACCTCGCCGTCCTTCATCACCAGCACCCGGTCGGCGACCTCGGCGACCACCGCCAGGTCGTGGCTGATCAGCAGCAGCGCCATGCCGGCGCGCCGCCGTTCGGCCAGCAGGTCCAGGATCTGGGCCTGCACGGTGACGTCCAGCGCGGTGGTCGGCTCGTCGGCGATCAGCAGGGCCGGGTCGGCGGCGATCGCCGAGGCGATCAGCGCCCGCTGGCGCAGCCCGCCGGAGAGCTGGTGCGGGTACTGCCGGGCGCGCAGGTCCGGCTCGGGCACGCCGGCGTCGGCGAGCAGCCGCAGCACCCGGGCGGGGATCTCCGCGCGCGGCACCGTGCGGTGGGCGTGCAGGGCCTCGGCGATCTCGTCGCCGACCCGGCGCAGCGGGTCGAGCGAGACCAGGGCGTCCTGGAGCACGAAGCCGATCCGGCGTCCGCGCAGCGGGCGCCACCGGCGTTCGGTGAGCGCGCCGACCTCGCGTCCGTCGATCCGGAAGCCGCGGGCGGTGACCCGGGCGCCGGGGCCGGCCAGGCCGACCAGGCTGCGGGCGGTGACGCTCTTGCCGGAGCCGGACTCGCCGACCAGGGCGACGCTCTCCCCGGGCCGGATGGTCAGCGACAGGTCGCGCACCGCGTGGACGGGCCCGCCCCGACCGGGGAACTCGACCGACAGTCCCCGCAGTTCGACCAGCGGCGTGGCCCGGTCGTCGGCGGTTTCGCCGCCGTCGGTGGCGGTGGTGGAGAGGGCCCGGGGTCCGGCGTCGGTGCTCATCGCGCCACCCGCCCCTCGGCCCGGTCCTGCAGCCACTGCCCGACCGCCGAGACGGCCAGGACGGCGGCGGTGATCGCCGCCCCCGGGAAGACCGCCGTCCACCAGGCGACCTCGAAGTAGTCGCCGCTGCCGGCGAGCATCGCCCCCCACTCGGCGGTGGGCGGCTGCGGGCCGAGCCCCAGGAAGCTGAGCGCCGAGCCGGTGACGATCATGCCGCCGACGCCGACCGTGGCCAGCGCCAGCAGCGGGCCGACAGCGTTCGGCACGATGTGCCGGACGATCACCTGGAACCGCGACCAGCCGAGCACGGTCGCGGCCTCCACGAACTGCGAGCCGCGGATCCGCAGCACCTCGGCCCGGACCAGCCGGGCGTACCCGGGGAGGGTGACCAGCGCCAGGCCGGCCACCAGGTTCCCGGTGCCGGTGCCGAGCACGGCGACCACCAGCAGCACCAGCAGCACGCCGGGGATGGACATCAGGACGTCCAGCACCCGGCCGACGACCTGGTCCGCCGCCCGCCCGCCCTGGGCGGCCAGCACCCCGACCACCGTCCCGGCGGCGAGCGCCAGGACGGAGGCCGAGAGACCGATCAGCAGCGAGGGGCGGGCGCCGTGCACCACCCGGGACCAGACGTCCCGTCCGTTCTCGTCGGTGCCGAGCCAGTGCTCCGCGCCGGGCGGCAGCAGGGTGCTCCTCGGGTCCGCCGCGTCCGGGCCGGTGTCGGTGAACAGGTCCGGTGCCAGCGCGGCGGCCAGCAGGGCGACGCAGACGGCGAGCCCGAGGGCGGCGCCGGGGCGCCAACGGGTGATGTGCACGGGCCCTTCCTCAGCTCTCTCTGGTGCGCAGCCGCGGGTCGATCAGCCGGTACGACAGATCGACGGCGGTGTTGACGACGGTGTAGACCAGCCCGGCGACCAGCACGATGCCGATGACCAGGGGCAGGTCCTTGTTGCGGACGGCGGTGACGGCGAGCGTGCCCAGGCCCTGCCGGGAGAAGACCGACTCGATGACCACCGCCCCGCCGATCAGCGAGCCGGTCAGCCAGCCGACCAGGGTCGCCACCGGCAGCAGCCCGTGCCGCAGCGCGTGCCGCAGCCGGACGGCGCTCTCCCCGACGCCGCGGGTGCGGGCCGTGGTGACGAAGGGTTCGTCCAGGGTCTGTTCCAGGCCCCGGCGCAGCACCCGGGTGATCACCGCGGCCGGCGCGGCCGCCAGGGCCAGCGCCGGCAGCACCAGGCCCTCGACGCCGGGCGCGCCGAGCGCCGGGAACCACTGCAGCCGGAAGGAGAACACCCCGAGCAGCAGGGTGCCCAGCCAGAACGCGGGCACCGCGACCCCGAGCCCCTCCAGCAGCGAGACCGGGGTACGCACCCACGGCCGGCGGCCCGCGCCGATCAGGGCCGCCGGCACGGCGATCGCGACCGTCACCAGCACGGTGGCGGCGAGCAGTTCCAGCGTGGCGCCGAGCTGCTGGCCGATCGCGGTGCGCACCGGGAGGTGCAGCACGTACGAGTCCCCGAGGTCGCCCTGGAGCAGGTGGCCCAGGTACGTCAGGTACTGCACCGGCAGCGACCGGTCGAGGCCGTACTCGCTGACGATCTCGGCCCGCAGCTGGTCGCTGCTGGCCCGCAGCCCGGTGAGCAGGTCGACCGGGTCGCCGGAGGTGAGGTGCAGGGAGAGGAACGAGAGCGTCACCGCGCCCCAGAGCACCAGGACGGCGCCCCCGAGCCGGCGGGCGACGGCGCGGATCACTTCGCCAGCCAGGCGTTCGCGAAGTTCGGGAAGCTCTGCTGCTCGAAGGCCACCCCGCGGACCCCGGCCGCGGTGCCCAGCACGTTGACGTTGTTGAACAGCGGCAGGATCGCGGCGTCGTCGGTGACCTTCTGCTGCACCTCGGCGTAGAGCGCGGTCTGCTTCTGCGGGTCGCCCGCGGCCAGCGCCTCGGCGAGCTTGGCGTCCACGCCCGGGTCGCGGTAGCGGGCCGCGTTGTTGTCGATCTTGGCGGTGGGCACGTGGCCGCTGCCGAAGACCAGCCGCAGCGCGTCCGGCGAGAAGTTGTTGGCGCTGCTGTTGAGCAGGTCGTAGTCGCCCGCGAGGACGCGCTTGACGTAGCTGCCGGCGTCCAGGTTCTGGTTCTTCAGCTCGATGCCGAGCTCCTTGGCCGCGGCCTGGATCTGGGTGGCGAGGGCCACGTGTGGGCCGAAGTAGTCCCCGACGTAGAGGAATTCCAGGGTCAGCCGCTTGCCGTCCTTGGTGCGGTAGTTCTCCGCGTCGCGGGTGGTCCAGCCGGCCTCGTCGAGCAGCTTGGCGGCGGCCGCCGGGTCGTGCTTGTACTGGTCGGCGACGGCCTGCGAGAAGCCGGGGGTGGAGGGGGAGAGCGGGCCCTTGGCCGGCGGGAAGACCTTGAAGTAGAGCCGCTCCACGATCAGCGACCAGTCCACGCCGGTGCGCAGGGCCTTGCGCAGCCGTACGTCGCTGAGCGGGCCCTTCTCGGTGTTGGGGTTGTAGCTGAACGGCACGCCGGGGGCGACGGCGCGCTGCACGGCGAACTTGGGGTCGCTGTCGAGCCTGGCCACGTTGACCGGGGCGATCGACGAGGCGGCCTCGACCTGGCCGCTGGTGAGCGCGCCCAGCCGGGAGGAGTTGTCCGGGACGATGCGGACGGTCAGGCCGTCCAGGTGGGCCGGGCCCTGGTTGGCGGCGCCCTCGGGGGCCCAGGCGTAGTCGGCCCGGCGTTGGTAGGTGATGCCCTGCTGGGGGGTGAAGCCGTCGGCGCTGACGAACGGCCCGGTGCCGACGATCTTGGAGCAGAGCGCCTTGGGGTCGCCGGTCAGCGTCTTGGGGGACTCGATGCCCAGGCTCGGCGAGGAGAGTCCGGACAGGAAGGAGGAGGCCGGGGCGGCGAGGACGACCTCGACCGTGGTGGCGTCGAGCACCTTGGCCTCGCGGTAGTTCTCGATCAGCTGGGCGGCGCCGGCCGACTTGGTGGTGGGCGCCACCACGTGGTCCAGGTTGGCCTTCACGGCGGCCGCGTCGAAGGGCGTGCCGTCGCTGAAGGTGACGCCGGTGCGCAGGGTGAAGGTGTAGCTGCGCTGGTCCTCGGAGACCTTCCAGGACTTCGCCAGCCAGGGGTGGACGACGCCCTTCTCGTCCTGCCAGACCAGCGAGTCCAGCGCGGCCCGGGAGAACAGCGCGTCGGCCTGCCCCTGGTGCGGGTCGAGGCAGGTCGGGCCGTACGGGACGGCGAGGGTGAGGATGCCTCCGGTGGCCGGCTTGCCGCCGGCGGCGTCGGCGCTCTTCGGCGCGACGCTGGAGCAGGCGGCGGCCAGCGGCAGCACGGCCGCGAGGACGGCGGAGCCGATGACCGGTCTGGACGGCGCCCGCCGGGGGCGGGAGGCGGTTCGGGACCGGTCGGCGGGCAGGGCGGAGGCGTCGGGGTGCTGGTGGCGCATGGCGGGGCTTCTTTCCGAGGCGCGTGATCGGCGGACGGGCCGCCGGGTTGACGGGTCGGTGACGCCGCGAAGACCGCCGTACCGCCCGTCAGGAGGCGCGGAACGGTACGGCGGCTCGACGCGGCGACGGACACAGCGCGCTGTCGGTACGGGAGAGGTCGATCGCCCGGCGGGTGGCGGCCAGCAGCGGGCGCATGCCTGGCAGGCCACGGCTGGCGGACACCCGTACTCCTCGGAGGTGCGGCTCCGGTGACCGGAGCGTCGGTGAGCGGGTCGGCGGGCAGGGGACGCTCACGGAGCGCCACCGACCGGCTGACCTGGACAGTTAATCAGACTGAACTCGCTTGTTCAATCGATGTCCGGCTGGCGGGACCGAGCGCCCGGCGCAGCGCGTCCACCTGGGTGCCCAGCGAGTGCCGGCTCACCGCCGCCTCCGGGCTCTTGATGTCGAAGCCGTGGTACCCCCCGGGGAACACGTGCAGCTCCAGCGGCACCCCGGCCCGGGCCAGCCGCAGGCCGAACTCGATCACCTCGTCCCGGGCCACCTCCAGCTCCCCGACCCCCAGGTACACCGGCGGCAGGCCCGTCAGGTCCTCCGCCCGGGCGGGCGCCGCGTGGGCCGGTACGTCCGGGTGGCCCGGCGGCAGCGGGTTCAGGTACGCGGCCCAGCCGGCCAGCGAGGCGGCCCGGTGCCAGGTGCGCCGGTCCCGCACCAGCCGGCTGGACGCGGTGGTGTGCCGGTCGTCCAGCACCGGCGTGTGGAGCAGCAGCAGCCGGGGCAGCGGTCCGCCGGCGTCGCGCAGCGCCAGCAGCAGCCCGGTGGCCACCGCCGCGCCCGAACTGCTGCCCGCGAGCGCGATCCGCCCGGCGTCCACGCCGAGTCCGGCCGCCGAGTGCCGCAGCCAGCGCAGCGCGGTCAGCACGTCCTGCTGCGCCGCCGGGTACGGGTGCCGGGGCGCCAGCCGGTAGCCGACCGAGACCACCACCGCGTCCGCGCCCTCGGCGTACAGGTCGCACAGCGGGTCGAACCACTCCAGCACCTCGCCCGCCGTGAAGCCGCCGCCGTGCACGAACAGCACCGCGGGCCGGGGCCCGTCGGCGGGCGTCGACGGGTGGTAGACGCGCACCGCCACCGGCGGCGCGCCGGCGTCGGCGGGATCGCCCGCCACCAGGCCCTCCCGGCGGGGCTCGGCGCCGCCGGGCCGCAGCGGGGCCATGCCGGGGACGGGGGCGACGAAGCCCGCCAGCAGTTCGGGGTCGAGCCGGGGGGAGATGTCCTCCACGGGTCCGCTTCCTTCCTCCGTGGACGCACCCGTGAACGCCTTCGTGGGCACGTCGGTCCTGGCTCGCGAATATGAACTCACGAGTTCAAGAAGTTGTAGCAGGACTCTGTGCGGTACTGTAGGGAAGTGACCGAAAGTGAACGCACGATCGCCGGGCGCGGCCGGATCGACAAGCGCAGCGCCATCCTGGAGGCCGCCGTCAAGGTCTTCACCCGCGAGGGCTACGCGCAGGCCGGCATCGACGCCATCGCGGCCGCGGCCGGAGTGGCCAAGCCGACGGTCTACAACCACTTCGGCGACAAGGAGAACCTGTTCCGGGTGGTGATGCGGGACGGCGCCGAGCGCACCTCCAACCGGATCGTCGCCGCCCTGGCCAGCCTGCCCGACGACGGCGAGGACCTGGAGGGCGAGCTGGAACGGGTCGCCCACCGGGTGGTCGAGTGTCAGCTCAGCGACGAGGGCTGGGCGCTGCAACGCCTGCTCTACTCCGAGGCGGCCCGGCTCCCCGACCTCTACGACCAGGTGGTCGCCCGCGGTTCGAGCCCGGTGCTGGACGTCCTCGGCGGCCGGCTCTCCGGCCTCGCCAACCGGGGCCACCTGGAGCTCGACGACCCGGCGGTCGCCGCAGCCCAGTTCATCGCCCTGGTCTCCGGCAACCTGCCCGGCCTGTCCGCCCTCGGCACCCGCCCGGTCGAGCCCGCCGACCTCGACACCGCCGTCCGCACCGGGGTGGACACCTTCCTGCGCGCCTTCGGCACCCAGCGCCGCCGCCGCACCCGCCGGCCCTAGGGCCGCCCGGGGTCAGGGCGTGTAGGCGCCGCTCTTGGCCGGCTTCCAGGCGCCGCCCGTGACGGAGTAGACGCTGAGCCGCCGGTTGAGGATGTCGCCGTACTCGTCGAAGGCCACCCGCCCGGTGTAGCCGCTGAAGTCCACGATGCCCATCGCCTGCACCACCTTGGAGCGGGCGCCGGTCGGCAGCTTGCCGCCGTTGGCCTCCACCACGGCCTTGACCGCCTCGATCACGGACCAGGCGGCGTCGTACGAGGACGCCCCGTACGACCCGGCCGGATCGGGGTACCCGCCCGCCCGGTACGCCTCCAGGAAGGCCCGGCCGTCGGCCGTCTCCGCCGGATCCACGCCGACCGAGGTGGCGAGGTCCCCCTCGGCCTTGCCGCTCAGCCCGAGGTAGTCGTCGGAGTACAGGCCGTCGCCGCCCACCAGCGGGACGTTCGTGCCGGCCGCCCTGAGCTGCTGGGACAGCGGCCCGCCCTCCGGGTACTCCCCGCCGAAGTACACCGCCTCGGCGCCGGCGGAGCGGACCTTCTGGACCAGGGCGGCGAAGTCGCGGTCGCCGGTGTTGATGTGCTCGGTGCCCACCACGGTCCCGCCGAGCCTGGCGAACTCCGCCGCGAAGCCCGAGGCCAGCCCGGAGCCGTAGGTCTTGCGGTCGTCGACCACGAAGACCTTGCGCTTGCGGGCGTCCTTGTACAGGTACTGGGCGGCGAACGGGCCCTGGACGGCGTCCGTGGTGACGGTCCGGAAGTACGTCTTGTAGGGGCGGGTCCTGGTGCCGGCGGCCCACTTCTCGCCCTGCGACAGCACCGGGTTGGTGTTGGCCGGCGAGACGTCGACCAGCCCGGCCTGCTCGTACACGCTCAGCATGGACTGGGCGACGCTGGAGTTGAGCGGACCGACCACGCCGAGCACCTTGGGGTCGGCGACCAGCTGGGTGGCGTTCTGCTGGCCGCGGGCGGGCTGCGCCTGGTCGTCCAGCGGGCGCAGTTCGAAGGTCACCCCGGGGACGTGCCCGGTCCTGTTGGCGGTCTTCACCGCGAGGTCCGCGGAGTTCCGGATGCCGATGCCGAGGGAGGCCAGGCTGCCGGTGAGCGGCGCGTCCACGCCGATCACCACGGTCACCCGGCCCGCCGAGTCGCCGCTGCCCGAGCCGTTGCCGGCCGTGCCCGTGGCGCCGCCGGGGGAGCCGGACGTGGTCGGGCCGCCGGTGAGCGTCGACCCGGTACCGGTGGTCCTGTCGTCGTCCTTGCCCTTGTCGAGGTTGAGGGCCCAGGCCAGCACGCCGCCGGCGGCCAGCGTCGCCAGCGCCACCCCCAGCACGGTGGCCCGGCGCGCGGCGGAGAACCGCCCCGGCTCCCGGGCCGGCGGCTCGGGCGGCAGGTTGGTCACCGGGCGGTACATGTGCGGGTCGACGGCCCACGGGGTCGGCGTGGAGTGCAGAGCGGTCCCGGTCCAGGTCACCGGGGGAGCCGCGGTGGCGGGGACGGCGGGAGTGGCGGGAGCGGCCGGCGCTCCGGCGTACGGCTGCGGGGTGCCGGACGGCGGCTCCGTCGGCGGGGCCGGGGTCGTGACCGGGGCCGGCGTGGCGTCCACCGGCCGGTCGTGCGGTGCCGGCTGGTCGTGCGGTGCCGGGTCGTCCTCGGGTGCCAACTCCCCGGAGTCCGCGACCGCGTCCCCGGATCTCTCCGGAGGCGGCGGCACGGCCGTCACCGCCCCGGCCGGCCGGGTGTCGGACTCCCGCAGTGCCACCGAGATCAGCTCGATCGCCTCGGCGACCCCCGCCCGCTCGGCCGGGTCCTTGGCCAGCAGCGCCTCCAGCAGCGGCGCCAGCGGCCCGGCCTGCGTCGGCGGCCGGTGCGGCCGGACGAACACGGCGATCGCCAGCGCGTGCAAACCCTCGGCGTCGAACGGCGGTCGGCCCTCGACCGCGTGGTACAGCGTGGCGCCGAGCGCCCACAGGTCGTTCGCCGGGGTCGGCCGCTTGCCCTCCAGCTGCTCCGGCGGCATGTACTGCGGCGTGCCGAGGATGAGGCCGCTGTGGCTCAACTTGGTCGTGGCGTTGGACAGATAGGCGATGCCGAAGTCGGTGAGCACCACCCGGTCCCTGGTGAGCAGCACGTTGTCCGGCTTGATGTCCCGATGGACGATCCCCGCGGCGTGCGCCTCGGCCAGCGCCCCCAGCAGGACGGCGCCGATCTCGGCCACCCGCCGCACCGGCAGCCGCCCCTGCTCGCGGATCGCCGCGGCCAGCGACTGCCCGCGGACGAACTCCATCACGATGACCGGCGAGCCCTCGTGCTCCACCACGTCGTGGATGGTGATGATGCCGGGGTGGTGCAGGCTGACCGCCGCCCGCGCCTCACCCGTGAACCGCCGCAGCAGGGTGGCGCGTTCCTCGTCGTCCAGCCCCGGCGGGAAGATGATTTCCTTGATCGCGACCTCGCGGTCGAACAGCTGCCGGTCCGTGCCGCGCCACACCCGGCCCATCCCGCCCTGGCCGATCCGCTCGACCAACCGGTAGCGCCCCGCGATCAGATCCCTGTCATCCTCCGTCACCCGCCATACTTTAGGGGCCCGAACCGCCGTCTTGGCTAGGGATCCGACGCTCGGAACGATCTGTTCGGGCGATCACCCACGGCGTCACTCACGACGGCTCCAGGACCACCCAGACCTGCCCCGGACGGAACGCCATCCGCTGCCCTGCGTAGCGGTACTCGGTGCCGGCGTTCTCGTCCGGCCGCGACCAGGTGCCCCGGTACGCCGCGCCGTCCCGCAGGAACACCGCCTCCCCGCCGCCCACGGTCGGCGCGAACGGCACCACCTGCCCGGAGGAGTCGACCAGCCCCCGCGGCGAGGTGGCCCGGGCGACCTTCTGCACCACCACCGTCGACGCGCCCAACTGCCCGGCGTCCGTGGTCATGGCGGGCCGGCCGTCCATCGCCACCAGGTAGCGGCCCTGCGCGGCGGACCAGGTGAAGGTGAACGAGGCCGCGGGCATCCGCGCGCCGAAGACGGCGGTCGGCACCCCGCCCGCCGGGGCGTCGCCGAACCGGAAGCCGACGTCCCGGGCCTGTGCCGCGTCCGGCGCGTGCTCCAGCACCGCGGAGGGCACCAGGTACTCGTTGTACGGCGCCACCCTCCCGCCACTGCGGAGGAAGGCGTTACCGACCTGCGCCGGCGAGGAGTTGATCACGTCGGCGCGGTCGAGCACCGGCAGGAACGGCGTCTGCGCGCCGCTGTACGCGAACGCCACCCGCCCGTACGCCCCGAGCAGTGGCAGATCGCTCTCCCGGGCGCTGCGCACCGGGCCGATCCGGTCGCCGGGCGGCAGGTGGCCGGAGTCGTACACGGCCAGGAACCGGGAGATCCCGCCCTCGACCTGGATGACGTCCACCACGTCGGCCGCGCCCAGCCCGGTCTGGGGCCGCGCGGGGGAGCTGTTGTCGACCTTGACGGCGATCACCCGGCCCGCGCCGCCCGGCAGTCCGGTGAGCGGTGAGACCGTCGCGTCCGGAGCGTCACCGGGCGCCGGCCCGCCGTCGGGCGGCACACCGGTGGCCGGGGCCGTGGTCGGGGCGGTCGAAGGCGCGGGCGAGCCCCCGCCACCGGTGGTCAGCAGCACCGCCAGCAGCGTGGCGAACAGCGCGGCGGCCACCACGAGGACGAGGACGGCGGGACGCCGCCCGTGGCTCTGCCCGAAGATCCTCATCCGGGCTCACCTCCCGGTGCCGGAGGTCACGAACCCCGGCACCAGGAAGGACGATCCGCCCACCCGCCCCGGTTCCGCCGACCGGGACGGACGGTTCCGGCGCCGTCAGACCGGTGGGGGGAGCAGGTCCTTCTTCAGGTACACGGTCGCCACCCGGGCGCCGGCCGGGCCCGAGGCGAAGCCGAAGGCCAGCTCGAACACGGCCGGGTTCGCCGGGTCGGGCAGCCGGATGGCGATGCCCTCGGGCTCGCGGTACTCCAGGTCGATTGCGGCCCTGGACATCGAGGTCTTCACCAGCTGGCCGGTGAGCAGGTCGACCGCGCTGACGAAGGTGTTCCCGGTGCCCGGCCGGGAGACCACCAGGGTCCCGCCGTTCGACGGCTCCGTGGTGCCGTACGGGTCGCCGTGAAGCATGTACAGATAGCGGCCGGCCGCCGTGAAGCCCTGGAAGGAGGGCGATCCGTACGCGGCGTCGATCACCGGTGCCACGACCGCGGGCTCCTCGATCTCGGCGAGCGGTGCGGTCCACACGCCGAGCCGGGCGAGGGCGAGGTCGTGCACCCGGTAGCGGAAGCGGCCGTCGAGCTGGTAGCGGTGGACCAGCCGGTCGTACACCGGGTCGACGGCCACCGCGTTGTACAGGCTGCCCGGGACGGGGTCGTGGACGGGGATCGTGGAGCTGGTGACCACGCTGTCGTGGACGAACCTGACGCGGGCGATCCGGGTGCCGAATCCGATCCCCTTGGAGTTGGCGACGGAGGCGGCCTCCACCCACAGGTGGACCTCCTTGCCGGTCACCTCGACCCCCAGGGCCACGCCGTGACCGAAGCCGCGCAGGTGCATGAACCCGGACGCCTCGCCCGCCGTGGTCCACCGGGTGACCGTCAGGTCACCGCGCCGGGCCCGCTCCTCGGCCGTCAGCGGCCCGGGGTCGCCCTCCAGGACCCAGTTGCCGCCGGTCACCTGGGCCAGGTAGACATGCCCGTTGACGTTGTCGTACGCGAAGCACTGCAGCACGGTCGCATCGGTGAGCTCCTTCCCCAGGTACTGCCGGACCGAGTCGGCCCCCACGTCGACCCGCGCCGACGGGACGAGCAGTGCCTTGCCCGGTGGGTCCACCGGGGCCGCCGCGGCCGGTCCCGCTCCCGCGGCGAGCCCGGACCCGGCGGCCAGCGCCGCCGCACCGCCCCAGGCGAGCAGCGACCGTCGGCTGGTTGTCGGGAAACTGTTGTTGATCATGAGCGCCATCCTCCCTCCCCCCGCCCTCCGCGTCGGAGGCGGGGGCTCGGCCGTGACGCGGGTGGGGTCGGGGTGATCACCTCCGTTGATATGTTCATGGCTTTGAATGATCATCGCGGGGTGGGGTGGGGATGGATCGGAAGCAGGGTCACCGTCGGGGGACCGACCCCGCCGCCGCGGTCCGTGGCGGCCGCTTCCTGCGGTTCTGGGCCGCCCAGTCCGCCTCCCAACTGGGCCAGCGCTTCGGCCTGCTCGCGCTGCCGGTCGTCGCGATCGAGACCCTGGGCGCCGGCACCGAGGAGGTCGGCCACCTGACCGCCGCGCTCACCGCCTGCTACCTGCTGGTGGGCCTGCCCGCCGGTGCCTGGGTCGACCGGCGGCCCAAGCGCGTCGTGATGATCCGCTCGGCGGTGATGCGGGCGCTCGTCCTGGCCACCGTCCCGGCGCTCTGGGCGGCCGACCGGCTCTCGCTCGGCTGGCTGTACGGCGTCGCGGTCGTCGTCGGCGTCGCCTCGGTCTTCTTCGACGTGGCCTACCAGTCCTACGTCCCGTTCATCGTCCCCGACGAGGCCGTCGAGCCGGCCAACGCGCGGCTGGAGGCCTCCGCCCAGGTCGCCGCGGCCGGCGGTCCCGCTCTCGCCGGGCTGCTGCTCAAGGTGGTCGGCGCGCCCGTCGTCCTCGCCGTCGACGCGGTGGCGTACGTGGTGTGCGCCGGATGCCTGGCCACCGTCAGGGACGCCGAACCGGCCCGCCGCCCGGAGCCGGGCGGGCGTTCCCGGCTGGCCCGGGACGTCCTCGCGGGCGTCCGCTTCGTGGCCGGCGACCCGGTGCTGCGACGGCTGTGCGTCTCGGTCGGGGTGTCCAACTTCTTCGCCACCGTGGTGATGACGCTGACCCCGCTGCTGATCCTCACCGAACTGGACCTCGGGACCACCGTGATGGGCGTGGTGCTCGGCGTCGGCACGCTCGGCGGCCTGCTGGCCTCGGTCGTCCTGCCGAGGATCCGGGCCCGGCTGAGCGCCGGCACGGTGATGGCGGCCGGCCTGCTGCTCGCGGGCCTGTCCATGGCGGCCTTCCCGGTCGCGGGTGCCCTCGGTGGGGCCTCCACCGCACTGCCGGTCGTGCTGCTCGTCCTCGGCCAGTTCGGCATGACCTGGGGTGCGGTCACCTTCAACATCACCCAGGTCGGCGTGCGTCAGCGGGCCTGCCCCAAGGACATGCTGGCCCGCATGAACGCCTCGATCCGCTTCGTGGTCTGGGGCGGTATGCCGCTCGCCGCCGTCCTGGCCGGATGGCTCGGCGGACACCTCGGCGTGGTGACCTGCATGTGGATCGGCGTCGTGGGTTCCGTCCTGACGGCCCTCCCGATCGTGGGCATGGACCGACTGATCCGGGCCGCGTCCAACCGCGTCTGATCCGATCCGAGCCCGACCCCGGGTGAGGCCGGTCCGCGCCCGACCCCGGCTGGGGCCGGTCGGGTCAGAGCGCGTCCGGGCCGTGGCGGGGGAGGAGCTCCACGCTGAGCCGGGCGAGCAGCTGGTCGAGGAGGTGGACGGCGCGGGCGGCGGCCGGGACCTCGCGGGCGGTGCCGCGCCAGTGAGCGGCGGTCAGCTCCTCGACGGTGGCGGCGATCCGGGGCTCGGGTCCGGAGATCAGCAACGCGGTGTAGCGCAGGTAGCGGCCGACCGGTGTGGCCGCGGGGTGGTGGGCGGCGAGGTCGTGCAGCCGGGGCAGGGTGGCGGCGTGTACGGCGGGGTCCGGGGTGGCCGCGGCGAGGGCGGCGAGGGCGAGGCGCACGGTCGGGCATTCGACGTCCCAGCGGGCGGTCAGCTCGCCGAGATGGGCGCGGACCGCGGCCCGGGCGTCCGCCGCGGCGGTGGCGTCCGCCCGCGGGTGACGGTGGGGCCAGTACTCGGCGGTGTGGCGGTCGGCCTCGGTGGCGATGTGGAAGAGCGCGATGACCAGGCCGGTCCGTTCGCGGTCGGGCACCCGGTCGTCCACGGCCAGCGCGGCCAGCAGGGGGACGCCCCGGGCGGTCAGCCGGTCGCTGGTGTCCTGGTGGTGGATCCCGTTGTGGAACTCGCCGAGGAACTCGCGCTCCGAGGCCCAGACACCGTCGGCCGGCCCGAAGAGGAGCTCCGCCTGCGGTGGCATCGCCCCCCGGCCCCGTCCGGTGGCGCGGCCGCCGTGGAACCGGTCGGTGGCGACCCGGCGGAAGATCCGCCGGATGGCCGGTTCGAACAACTCGTCCACGGCAAGGTCCGAACGGGTGAGCGGCATGCCCCGAGTCTATCCGCGCGGGTCGGCGGCGTCCGGGGGGTACCGGGGCGTCAGGCCGTCCCGGCCGGCGCGTCGGTGACGGCACGGTCGGTGCCGAGCTCGGCGGGGGCGAGGTCGTCGGCGGCCGGAGCGGTGACCTCGGGGGTGGTGCCCAGGTCGGCGTAGTCGGCGACGAGCGGCGGGAGGCCGGGGCCGAGGGCGATCCGGATCCGGACGACCTCCAGCCTGTCGTTGAGCCACAGTTCGGCGGTGTAGTCGGCCAGGGACAGCTCCCGGGCCTTCCGACGCTGGTCGGGGTCGGCGGTGGCCGCGTCGATGAGCTCGGCCGCGGTGGCGGTGAAGCGGTAGTGCGTCGTCCCGACCCCGGCGATCGCCTCCTGACCGGCGGCCGTGGCGCGGCCGCCGCGGGCCGCGAGGGTCAGCTGGGTGACCGGGTTCAGCAGCGAGGAGGAGTAGAGGAACGCCCCGGACGGCGCGGCCTGCCGGGAGAGCTTCGCCCAGTGCCTGCCGTCGACCGGGCGTCGCCCGCCGACGTAGACGTCGGCGCCGATGACCCGGACCTTGCGGCCGTTCTCCTCGTCGAAGAGATCGACCGAGGCCTCGCCGCGCCAGCTGGCGGTGCCGATGACCTCCTGGTACGGGCCCTCCTCGCCGGGCACGCCCTTCAGCGTGGCGCTCCCTGCCTGCCGCATCACCCGGGTCGCGTCCTCCAGGGTGGCCGTGACCTCCGCGCGGGGGCCGCCGACGACGGGCCCCGTGCTCTCCGGCGACCCTGCCAGCGCGGCCGTGCCGCCGCCCACCAACAGCGCGGTGGCCGCCACGACGGCCCCCAGATGCTTGGTCCTCACCACGACGAATCCCCCTGGCCACAACGATGCCCATGCCGGGCGGAATCCCCTGCTCCGGCCGGCGCGGCCACCCTGCCACAGATTTTGAACAGGTTCAATCTTGCGTCGGCGGGCGCCCGGGCCTACTGTCGGGGCGTCAGCTGAACGTGTTCAAATCAGGGGTGGGGCGATGACGGAAGGCCCGGTGCTGTCCGACGGGCAACGGGGACTGGGGCTGCTCGCGCTGGCGGCGGCGGGGGTCGTGGCGGTGATCGGGTGCTTGTTCCCCGGGGGCTTCCTGGCCGCGCCCTACCTCCTCACCGCCGGTCTGGTCGCCGTCCCGCAGGCCATGCAGGATCAGCCGAGGCTGTACGCCCGGGCGGCCCTGCTCATGGGCTGGCTTCTGGTGGCCGTCTCGGTGGCGGGTGCCCTGCTCGGGCTGTTCCTCTTCCTGCCCTCCGCGCTCCTGCTGCTGGCGGCGGCGTACGCCGGCCCCGGTCGGCCGGGCCTCTCCTGGACGCTGGTCGCGCCGGCCCTCGCCGGGGCGCTGATCTACGCGGTCCTGACGCCGTCCGTCGACGAGGCGAACGAGCCGCCCCCGTACTTCCAGGCGACCTACGACCGGCTGGACCGCTCCCGCGAGCCGGGGTTCGAGGCCGGTCGGTCCACGCTCCACGAGTACGGCGGCCGGCGCATGGAGGTCTACGAAATGGCCGGCAGCCTGCGGCTCACCGTCCACTTCTCCGAGCAGCTCTCCCCCGAGGCCCGCGACCGGCTCAGCCGGGAGATCGCCCGCCTCCCCGGGGTGGTCTCCGTGCGCCTGTGCACCTTCCACACCTGCTGAGTCCGTCCGCCCGGGCAGGCCGGAATGCCCGAGGGGGTATCGGTGGTTGACGGTCGTGAACAGACCGACACCTCCCGGGCCACGCACGTCTGACGCACCGTCGCCGCCCGGGACAGACACCGGAGTTGAGATGACCGCCGACCCGAAGCCGGGCACCGACCGCTCGTTCCTCTTCGTCCTCGCGAGCTCCCGCGCCGACGGCAATACCGAGGCCCTCGCCCGCGCCGCCGCCGGGCAACTGCCGCCCGGCGTCCCGCAGCGCTGGGTGGACCTCTCCCGGCTGCCGCTGCCCGACTTCCAGGACGGGCGGCACGACACCGGCGCCTGGGCGGCCGGCGGACACGAGGAGGAGCTGCGGGCGGCGACCCTGGCGGCCACCGACATCGTGATCGCCACGCCGCTCTACTGGTACACGGTGTCCGCGCAGGCCAAGCGCTACCTCGACTACTGGTCCGGCTGGCTGGCCGTGCCCGGCCTGGACTTCAAGCAGCGGATGGCGGGCCGCACCCTGTGGGGCGTGACGGTGATGGCCGACCGCGACGAGGTCCGCGCCGACGCGATGGTCACCACCCTCAACCACACCGCGGCCTACCTGCGGATGCGCTTCGGCGGGGTGCTCCTCGGCAACGGCTCCCGGCCCGGCCAGGTGAACCTCGACGAGCGCGCGATGGCCCGCGCCAAGACCTTCTTCGAACGCGAGGCCCCGCTCGCCCTCTTCCCGGCCGTGGACGGCGCCGCCGCGTAACGCCCGTCCGGCGGATGGCGCCCGTCCGGCCCGGGAGGCGCTGGACTACGGGCGGGGCCTGTGCGCCCTGACCGGACGTCGGCCGCCGGCGCCTGCGCGCCGGTGGGCGCCGGTCCGTCCGCCCCGGCGCCCCTGAACGCTCCCTCCCGCTCCCCTGTGCGGGACGCAAGGAGCATGCTGACATGTACGTGCCAATCCGCCGGTTGGTCCGCACGTGGGGGTGCGCGACCGCGGAACCGGCGGACCCACGGAAGGAAACGCCCGTGACCCTACGTTTCATGGCCGTCGGCGGCGCGGCCGCCGTCCTGCTCGCCGGGCCGCTGACCGGCACCGGGAGCGCCGGCGGCGCCGGCTGGCTGACGCCTCCGCCCGACAAGATCGTCATCGAGGTCGCCACCGTCAACGGCTCCGGCTGTCCGGCCGGGACGGCCGCGATCGCCATCTCCCCGGACAACACCGCCTTCACGGTGACGTACAGCGACTACACCGCCCAGGTCGGCCTCGGCTCCAAGCCCACCGACTTCCGCAAGAACTGCCAGCTGAACCTCAACGTCCACGTCCCGCAGGGCTTCACCTACGCGATCGCCTCCGCCGACTACCGCGGCTTCGCGCACCTGGAGCAGGGCGCGAGCGCCGTCCAGCGGGCCAGCTACTACTTCCAGGGCTCGCCGCAGACCGCCTCGCTCAGCCACCGCTTCGCCGGTCCGCTCGACGACAGCTGGCAGGCCACCGACACCGTCGCCGTCGCGGCCCTGGTCTGGGCGCCCTGCGGCGAGATCCGCAACTTCAACATCAACACCGAGATCCGGGTCAGCCCCGGCACCTCGGACCCGAAGAAGACCACCAGCTTCATGACCATGGACTCCACCGACGGCAGCGTCAACACCGTCTACCACCTCGCGTGGAAGCACTGCCCCTGATCCGCCGGCCCGCGCCCCCGACCCACACCTCCGGTGCGCGTCCCTGATCCGTCCTCCCGAGCCGCACCCCGCGTCGTGCCCCTCGCGCCGCGGGGTGCGGCGCGTCCGGACCCGGAAGAGAGGTGAGGGAGGAGTTCCGGTGTCGCCCCGGAAAACCTTCGGGAAACTGTTTCCACCATTCCTTCGCCGACGAATTGCCCGGGCGCGGCGGGATGCGCGCAGGCCGATACCGGGGGGCCGCGCGAAGAACGCCGGGATTCACGCCCCGGTCCGTCATGGGACCTCCCCGAGAGGAATCCCCGACTCCGGAAGGGCCGTGCCGGGAAGGCCCGTGCCGGGGAATCCGTGCGCCGCGACCGTTCGTACCCCGGGGCACCGCCGGGAAACCAACGGTTCGCCCGGACCTCCCCGGCCCCGCGGGCCGCCGGACCCCACGCCCGCTACACGCAGGAGGGGCAGAGCCCCCGGTAGATGACCTCGGCGCCGGACACCGTGAAGCCGTACCGCTCCTCCGCCGGCAGGTCGGCCAGCGGGCTGCCGGTCGGGTGGACGTCGCGGATCGTGCCGCAGCCGGTGCAGACCAGGTGCTGGTGCGGCCGGTGGCCGTTGGGGTCGTACCGCCTGGCCCGGCCGTCGGTGGCGACCTCGGTGACCTCGCCCAGGGTGACCAGCTCGCCCAGGGTGTTGTAGACGGTCGCCCGGGAGATCTCGGGCAGCCGCCGGGCGGCACGGGCGTGCACCTCGTCGGCGGTGAGGTGGACGTGGTCGCCGTCCAGGACCTCGGCGACGACCCGCCGCTGGGAGGTGAGGCGCCAGCCGCGTCCGCGCAGTCGTTCCAGCAGGTCACTCATATCGTTCCGCCTATTCGGATCACGGGGAACGCGACGTCCTCCGCGGGGCGTCCGCTTTCCGATCGAATACGGGTTTCTCGTTCTTCTTGACCTGGATTTCGTCCATCGTAGGATCGGTTCCGGCGCTAGCCTAGGACCGGAAGACGTAGTCGGTCCGACAGGAGGCGGCAGCGTGCCCAGGAGCACCGCCGTGGTCGAGGCCGTCCGCCGGGGTCGCCGGGTTCACCGGCGCCGCCGGGCGGTCGCCGTACCCGTGCCGTGCATGCGTTCCACACCCTCAGTTCCTGAACACCGTGATCCGCCTTGCAGGAAGGATTCCCATGTCTGAGAACCACGACGCGATCGGCGCAGAGACGACGACCGAGGGCCCCGGAGGCTGCCCGGTCGCGCACGGGCGCGCCGCGCACCCGACGCAGGGCGGCGGGAACCGCCAGTGGTGGCCGGACCGGCTCAACCTGAAGATCCTCGCCAAGAACCCGGCCGTCGCCAACCCCTTCGGCGGCGACTTCGACTACGCCGCCGCGTTCGAGACCCTCGACCTGCCCGCCGTGAAGCGGGACATCGCCGAGGTCCTCACCACCTCGCAGGACTGGTGGCCCGCCGACTACGGCCACTACGGCCCGCTCATGATCCGCATGGCCTGGCACAGCGCCGGCACCTACCGGATCAGCGACGGCCGCGGCGGCGCCGGCGCCGGCCAGCAGCGCTTCGCCCCGCTCAACAGCTGGCCGGACAACGCCAACCTCGACAAGGCCCGCCGCCTGCTGTGGCCGGTGAAGAAGAAGTACGGCCGCAGCCTCTCCTGGGCCGACCTGATGATCCTCGCCGGCAACGTCGCCCTGGAGTCCATGGGCTTCGAGACCTTCGGCTTCGGCGGCGGCCGCGAGGACGTCTGGGAGTCGGAGGAGGACGTCTACTGGGGCCCCGAGACCACCTGGCTGGCCGACGAGCGCTACAGCGGCGTGCGTGACCTGGAGGATCCGCTCGGCGCGGTCCAGATGGGCCTGATCTACGTCAACCCCGAGGGCCCCAACGGCAATCCCGACCCGATCGCCGCCGCCGTCGACATCCGCGAGACCTTCCGCCGGATGGCGATGAACGACGAGGAGACCGTCGCCCTCATCGCCGGTGGCCACACCTTCGGCAAGACCCACGGCGCCGGCCCGGCGGACAACGTCGGCCCCGACCCCGAGTCCGCCCCGCTGGAGCGGCTGGGCCTCGGCTGGCAGAACGCGTACGGCACCGGCAAGGGCGCCGACACGATCACCAGCGGCCTGGAGGGCGCCTGGACGCCCACCCCCGCGGCCTGGGACAACAGCTTCTTCGAGACCCTGTTCGGCTACGAGTGGGAGCTGACGAAGAGCCCCGCCGGTGCCCACCAGTGGAAGCCGAAAGACGGCGCCGGCGCCGGGACCGTCCCCGACGCCCACGACCCGTCCGGGACCCACGTCCCGATCATGCTGACCACCGACCTCTCGCTGCGCCTGGACCCGGTGTACGAGCCGATCTCGCGCCGCTTCCTGGAGGACCCGGCCGCGTTCGCCGACGCCTTCGCCCGCGCCTGGTTCAAGCTCACCCACCGCGACATGGGCCCGGTCGTCCGCTACCTCGGCCCCGAGGTCCCGGCCGAGACCCTGCTCTGGCAGGACCCGCTGCCGGTCGGGACGCACGCCCTCGTCGACGCCGCCGACACCGCCGACCTCAAGGCCCGGATCCTCGGCTCCGGTCTGAGCGTCTCCGACCTGGTCTCCACCGCCTGGGCCTCCGCCTCCTCCTTCCGCGGCAGCGACAAGCGCGGCGGGGCCAACGGCGCCCGGGTGCGCCTGCAGCCGCAGGCCGGGTGGGAGGTCAACGACCCCGACCGGCTCGCCACGGTGCTGCGCACCCTGGAGGGCGTCCGCACCGCCTTCAACGACGCCCAGGGCGGCGACAAGCGGATCTCGCTCGCCGACCTGATCGTCCTCGCCGGCAACGCCGGTGTGGAGAAGGCCGCCGCGGACGCCGGCCACGAGGTCGAGGTGCCCTTCCGGCCCGGCCGGGTGGACGCCGGGCAGGAGCAGACCGACGTCGAGTCCTTCGCCGCGCTGGAGCCGGTCGCGGACGGCTTCCGCAACTACCTCGGCAAGGGCACCCGCCTGCCGGCCGAGTACCTGCTGCTCGACAAGGCCAACCTGCTCACCCTGAGCGCCCCCGAGATGACCGTCCTCGTCGGCGGCCTGCGCGTCCTCGGCGCCAACCACGGGCAGTCCTCGCACGGCGTCCTGACCGACAGGCCCGGGACGCTCACCAACGACTACTTCGTCAACCTGCTCGACCTGGCCACCACCTGGCGGCCCACCTCCGAGGACGCCACCACGTTCGAGGCCGTCGACGCCGCCGGCGAGTCCCTCTGGACCGGCACCCGCGCCGACCTCGTCTTCGGCTCCAACTCCGAACTCCGCGCCCTCGCCGAGGTCTACGCGGGCGACGACGCGAAGGAGAAGTTCGTCCAGGACTTCGTCGCCGCCTGGGACAAGGTCATGAACCTCGACCGCTTCGACCGCGACTGATCACCCCGGCACCCCGGGACCAACCACTCGCCGTCCACTGGCAGGAGCTGCTCCTGGTCAGGAAGCGGACTGCGCAG
>NZ_JBSGFD010000142.1:0-23563 GCF_053603215.1 Kitasatospora sp. NPDC004240
CTGGCCCGGCACCGGCTCGCTGCCCGTCACCGACGGCAGCGGCACCCCGGTGAAGATCGGCCCGATGGGAAGCGCCGGCCAGGGCGGCCAGTGACCACGGGCACCCGGCCCGATGGCGGGTGACGCACCGGCGGCGGGTGACGCACCGGCGGCGGTAGGCCTCCATCGGCAGCCGGGTGGCCGGGTCCGGTGTGAAAGCGCCGACCGGCGGGAGCGTCCTTCCGGCTGCGCGGCATCCGGGGCTGTCGGCGGTGGGGCCACGCGTCAGGGGTGAGCGCTAGGGTGCGTGGCCGTGGACGCTTCTGATCTTGACCACCGGGCCCGGACGCGGTCCGGCTGCATCCCGCCGGAGCTGGTCGCGCGGCTGCTCGAACGCGGCCACGCCGACGTGGTGGAACTGCAGGCCGGACGCGGCGAGTGGTTCTGCGCGCTGGCGTGGGCGCGACTGCTGGGCGGGCAGGGCCGGCAGGGCGACGCGCTGGAGGTGCTCGCCCCGTACCTGGCGACCGGCTGGTGGACGGCCGTCGCGGCCGCGGCCGAGCTGCTGGAGGGCTGGGGCCGCGTCGACGAGGCGATCGAGGTCACCCGGGTCCGCATGGAGGCCGGGCACCCGATGGCGCTGGAGTCGTACACGCGCCTGCTCGCCCGGCACGGCCGCGCCGAGGAGGCGTTCACCCTGCTGGTGCCGCACGTCGACGACTGGGCGCTCGCCACCGCCCTGGTCGACGTCGCGGCCGCCGCCGGCCGTCACGAGGAGGCCGCCGCGCTGCTCGCCGCCCGGACCGAGCACCGGTGTTCCGACTTCCCGTGGTGCTGCCGGGGCCTCGACCGCGACACGGCGCTCGGCCTGCTCGCCACGATCCGCGAGCGCCAGGGGCACGTCGACGAGGCCGTCGTCCTGCTCCGCCGCCGGCGGATCACCTCGGTCAACGGCCGGGACCAGCTCGCCGACCTGCTGGCCCGGCACGACCGGGTCGAGGAACTGCGCGCCCACGCCGCGACCGACGGGCACGAGGAGGCCGTACGGCGGCTGGCGGAGCTGCTGGAGGAACGCGGCGACGTGGAGGGCGCGATCACGGCGTACGGGCGGGCCGACGGACCCGCGGCAAGGAACCCGAACGCGGCGTACGAGCTCGCGCGGCTCCTGGCCCGGCACAGCCGGGGCGAAGAGGCGATCGCCGTGATGCGCACCCGGGCCGACGCCCACCCCGGCGACGACTGGATCCTCCACGCCCTGTCCGAGCTGTACCTCGAACAGGGCCGCCCTGCCGAGGGCCTGGCCCATCTCGACGCCCTCGCCGCCCGGCACGGGGGCGAGGAGGAATGGGAGCTGTTCTGGATGCGGCTGCCCCTGATCGCCGCCTGCGGCGGGGTCGACGAGGCGGTCGAACGGGCCCTGGCCCATCCCGAGGGCACCACCTGGTACGCGGCGGAGCACATCGCCCACCTTCTCGCCGGCGCCGGGCGCGCCGAGGAAGCCGTCGCCGTCCTGCGGCAGTACGACCGCAGGAACGGCCACGACCTGGCCGGTTACCTCGTCGACCTCGGCCGCGTCGAGGAGGCCCTGGCCGTCGTGCAGCACACCGACCCACCGCCACCGCTCGTGCCGACGACACACCTGTGGTCCGACGAGCCACCGTTCTGAGGCTCTGGCGGAGTCCGGGAAGGGACGGCCGCCGGGTCGCCCGTCCACGGCCCGTACGTCGGTCCCCTCCGAGAGAGAGGGCGGGCCACACCGTGTGGTTACCCGGTGCGGCGCGGTTGCACGGCGCGGCGCGGTGCGGTGCGGTGCGGTCGGCGTGAGGTGCCGGCGGTATCGGGTTCAGGTCACCGGCGGCCCGTCCGGTGTCAGCGCGTCGAGGGCGAGGTCGAGGGCGTCGAGGAGTGGGGCCCGCTCGGCGGGGTTGTAGAGCATCCGCAGCGCGAGCCCGTCGCTGAGCGCGATGACGGCGTCGGCGGTGGCTCCGGCACCGGGGCAGCCGACGTCGTCGAGCCATGCCACGAGGGCCTCCCTGACCTCGTGGTCGACCTGGCGCCGGATCGCGGCGAGGCTCGGGTGGTGGGCCGCCTGCACGGCGAAGGCGAGCTGTACGACGGCTTCGGCGCGACGCTCCTCGTCCAGCGGGAGCGTGGTGAGGACCAGCTCGCGCAGCGCCTCGCGCAGCGGGAGGCCGGCGTCCACGAGCGCCATGCGCTCCTCGACGCGCTCACCGGCGAGTTGGGCGGCGAAGACCAGCATCTCCTCCTTGGAGCGGAAGTACTTCTGCACCGCCCCGGCGGACCGGCCGCTGGCCGCGGCCACGGTGCGCACGCTGATCTGGTCCAGGCCGCGCTCGGCGGCGAGCCGCAGCAGTGCGGCGCCGATCCGCCGGCGCTGCTCGGGCCGGTCGACGGTCTTCGGCATGGGCCCACCCTCCTCTTTGGGATACAGTCGTATTCTAACGACGAAGGGGGAAGACGATGGACGACGACCGCAGCGAACCCTCCACACCCGCGGTGCGGATCTCGGACGCCGACCGCGATCGGGCCCTCGGCATCCTGGCCGCGGCGCTGGCCGAAGGCCGGCTCGACGCGCAGGAACACGCGGACCGGGCCCAGGCGGCCCTGCGGGCACGCACCCCGGACGACCTCGGCGCCCTCACCGCCGACCTGCCGGCCCCGACGCCGACCCGCACCGAACGGGACCGCAAGGACCTGGCGGAGTGGCTCACGGAGTGGCGGTACTGGCTCGGCGGGCTGGTGATCATGTCGGCGATCTGGGGCGTGCGCTGCCTGCAGAAGGGCGAGCTGACGTACTACTGGCCGGTCGCCCCGCTGGGGGTGTGGGCGGCCGTCCTCGTCGCCGTGGCGATCTGGCCCCGCGGCGGCGGCAAGGACGGGGACGGGGACGGCAGGACCTGACCGCACCGGGCGGTGCCGCCCGGCGAACGGCTCCGCTGGGCGAGTGCGTCCGGTGCGGCGACCCGGGCACGGCGACGAATCCGCCCGGATCGCCGCGCCCGGGCACCCGTACGCGGTCACCGAACTTCCGGCGATCTTGGTGGTCCTGACGACTGCTAGGTTGGCGGACATGGCGGACAGGGTGCACAGGCACGACGAGGAGATGCGCGGACACTTCCGGCAGGCCGCCGAGCAGCGGGGATTCACGCTCTCGGCCGCGCAGGAGCACGCGGTCGAGCGGTTGAGCCGGCTGGCCGGCGAGCTCGCGCACCCCGCCTGGCGGCTGCGCCGCACCCCGCGCCACCTCTACGTCTGGGGGCCGGTCGGCCGCGGCAAGAGCTGGCTGGTGGACACCTTCTTCGAAGGGCTCGCGACCCCGCGCAAGCGGCGGCTGCACTTCCACGACTTCTTCCGCCGGCTGCACGAGGGCGTCGCCCACCACGCCGAGCACCGCAGCGCGGATGTCGCGGCGGTGGACGAAGCCGTGGACGATCTGCTCGACGACTGCCGAGTCGTCGTGTTCGACGAGTTCCACGCCCACGACGCGGGCGACGCCATGCTGGTCGCGCGCCTGCTGCGCACCCTGCTGGCGCGGCGGATCACCCTCGTCACCACGTCCAACTACCCGCCCGCCGGCCTGATGCCCGACCCGATCCACCATCACCTCTTCGAGCCGACGATCAGGCTGATCGAGGAGCGGATGGATGTCCTCGACGTCTGCGGACCGGTCGACTTCCGGCGCGAGCCCGGGCCGGGCGGCTCCGGCGGGTTCCGGCTCGGCGCCCTGCTCCGGCCCGGCGCCGAGAGCGCGGCCGGACTCTCCGCGCCCCGGCCCGAGGAAGCCGGGCCGGTGGCGACGCTCCACCGCGAGCTGCCGGCCCGGGCCGTGCGCGAGGACCTGGTCTGGTTCACCTTCGGGGAGCTGTGCGAGGGCCGGACGGCGGTCCCGGACTACCTCGCGCTCACCGACCGGTTCCCCGCCGTCGTCGTCGACGGCGTCCCCCCGCTCGTCGACGCCTCCCCCGACGGCCGCCAGCGCTTCGCCAACCTCGTCGACGTCTGCTGCGACCGCGACGTCCCGCTGACCCTGATCGGCGCCGACCCCCTGGAGGGTCTCCCCGCCGGCTCCGCGCTGATGCGCGACCTCGACCGCACCGCCAGCCGCCTCGCCCTGCTCCGCCGACCCGCCCCCGAGACCGTGGGCTGAACCGCCGTCAACGGGCCGGTGCTCTACAGGGCGGTCTGCCGGGCCGGGAAGGCGGTGAAGCGGGCGAGGACGGACAGGGGCCGGCCGATCTCGACGAAGTTGACGGGATTCTCCAGCCGGTACGTGTCGCCGCGGGGCGGGAAATGGCCGAGGTCGGCCACCAGGACCAGGGGGGTCGTGGCGAACAGGACGACCGGCACCTCCTCGCCGATCACCGTGATGAAGGCCGGCATCACCTGGCGGTGCTCGTACGTCGGCGGGAGCCGCCGGGTGAGCTTCAGCAGGCTGTCCGCGTCCACGTCGACGGCGTCGTTCTGTTCCAGGGTGATGGTGCCCCTCTCGCTCTCGGCGGCCATCCTGAAGCCGGCGATCCGTAGGCGGACGCTGTCGAGCGGGTCATCGGGGTCGACCTCGACGCGCTGCCGCAGGCCGCCGCGGAAGTCGACGTTCAGGGTCCGGTCCTGGTACTCGACGGTGCAGTTGCCGGCCAGCAGGGAACAGGGGAACTCGGCGCCGATCGGCGGAAGCGCGGACACGGGGACTCCTCGGGGCTGCCCGAACGGGACGTGCACATCCAAGTCACGGCCCGACCCCGGCCCGGGCCATTCGCCCGCCGGTGGGCGCGCCCACCAGGGCGGCGGCCCGGCCCCGGCGTCAGTCGTCGGCCACGTCAGTCGTCGGCCAGGGGCAGGCGGATCACCAGGTGGGCGCCGAACCCCTGCGGCGGGGGCTCGGCGGTCGCGGTGCCGCCGAGGGAGGTGGCGATGGTGCGGACCAGGGCGAGGCCGAGGCCGGCGCCGCCGCCGGCGCGGTCGCGGGCGCTGTCGAGGCGGACGAAGCGGTCGAAGACGCGTTCGCGGTCCCGGGCGGGGATGCCGGGGCCGTCGTCGTCGACCTCCAGCCGGGCCCGTCCGCCGGCGGCGGCGAGTCTGACGGTGACGGTCTCGTCCGCGTGGCGGGCGGCGTTGTCCAGCAGGTTGCGCAGGATCCGGCCGACCAGGACCTCCCGGCCGGGCACCACCACCTCGGGCTGCTCCCCCAGGCCCTCCAGACCCTCCAGGGGTTCGAAGCGGAAGGTGAGGCCGGGGTCGGTGTGGGCGCGTTCGGCGAGCTGCTCGGTGATCAGGTCGTACAGCTCGACGGTGCCCTCCGCCGTGCCGTCGGTGCCGGATTCCTGGGTGCGGGCGAGCAGCAGCAGGTCGTCGGCGAGGTCCTGGAGGCGTTCGGCGTCGGTGAGCGCCCCGGCCACCACCGCGGGCCAGTCGGCCTGCGCCGGATGGGCGAGCGGGACCTCCAGGGTGCTGCGCAGCGCGGCGAGCGGGCTGCGCAGTTCGTGCGAGGCGTCGGCGACCAGTCGGCGCTGCTCGGCCAGGGCGCGTTCCAGGCGGTCGAGTGTGGTGTTGGTGGTGGCGGCGAGCCTGGCGACGGCGTCCCTGGAGGGCGGTACCGGGACGCGTTCGTGGAACGCGCCCGCGCCGATCCGGGCCATCCCGCGTCGGATGGACTCGACCGGGCGCAGGGCGAGGCCGGTGACCAGCCAGGCGGTGAGGGCGACGAAGAGCGCGGCGCCGGGGGCCAGGAGGACGCCGAGGGCGTGGGTGACGGTGGCGGCGGTCTGCTCGGCCTCCTGGGTGTCGATCAGCACGACGACGGTGAGCCACTGCGGCGGCAGGCCGGTGACGCCGGAGTAGGCGGCCAGTTGGTCGCTGGTGAACGGGCCGGCGAGGGTGCGGTAGAAGCGGACCGTGTGGCCCCTGAGCCGCCACGACGACAGGTTCGGGAGGACGTCGGACGGGAGGCGGATCGCGACCTCGTCGACGGATTCGCAGCAGCGTGGGGACGTCAGCGCGTCCTCGATCCGGCTCCGTCCGGCGCCCGGGTCGATCGGCAGCAGGCCCAGGCGTGCGGCCTCGTGGCGGAGGTCGCCGGACAGGCCGTGGGACCGCAGCCACTGCCCGTCCTCGGTCATCACGGCGTAGGTGGTGTCCTGGAAGGGCTCGTCGGGGCTGCCGGGGACCTTGTGCGCGACGTTCTGCAGCGCGAGCCCGGCACGGGCGATGGCCGTGCGCTCCAGTTCCTCCTTCACGGTGTCGCCGACCCAGTACGCGGCGAAGCCGAAGGCCACCACGGAGGCGAGCAGCGCCGCCAGGGCGGCGCGCAGCCGGACGCCGGGGCGCGGGAGGCGGCGCGTGCGTGCCGGGCGTACGGGCGGGTCGGTGCGTACGGGCGGGTCAGTGCGCACCGGGTGCCGCCAGCCGGTAGCCGATGCCGCGGACGGTCTCGATCAGGCAGTGCGCCCCGGCGCGGTCCAGCTTGCGGCGCAGCGCGGCGATGTAGACCTCGACAATGTTGACGTCGCCGCGGAAGGCGGAGTCCCAGACGGCGTCCAGGATCTCGGTCTTGGGCACCGCCTGGTCGGGGCGGCGAAGCAGGCATTCCAGTACGCCGTACTCCTTGATGGTCAGGCGCAGTTCGCCGTCGCCGACGGTGCAGCGGCGGGCGGCCGGGTCGAGTCTGAGGTCGGCGAGGGTCAGGACGGGCGGGCGGGCCGTGCCGCTGCGGCGCAGCAGGGCGCGCAGGCGGGCGGTGAGGACGACGTAGGAGAAGGGTTTGCTGAGGAAGTCGTCGGCGCCGCAGTCGAGTGCCTCGGCCTCGTCGTATTCGCCGTTCTTGGCGGTGAGCATCAGGATCGGGACGGGGTTGGCCTCGCGGCGCAGTGCCTCGCAGACCCGGAAGCCGTTGAGGCCGGGCAGCATCAGGTCGAGCACGATGGCCGCGTAGTCGCCGGCGCGGGCCTGTTCGAGGCCGAGCAGGCCGTCGCCGACCACGTCGACCGCGTAGCCCTCCGCCCGCAGGCCCTGGCTCAGCGACCGGGCGAGCCGCTCCTCGTCTTCGACCATCAAAAGGCGCATCGGGTAAGGATAAGTCAATTCCCGTCGCGCCCAATACGGTTGACCGATGTGCCGGGAAGGTCCTTCCTGAACGGATCCTCAGGTTCGCTCAGAATTCCTTCAGGGGGGATTTCCTAGCGTCGGCCGGGTGACGAGTGAACGATTCCGGCTTTCCTCCCGTGTGCTTTCCTGGGTTCCCGTTCTTCCGGTCGGCGGGTACACCCTGCTGTTGTCGGTGCCCCGGCACTGGCGGATGGAGTCGACCGGCTTCGACCTGGGGATCTTCGAGCAGGGGGTGCGCGGGTACGCCGCGTTGCAGGCGGCTCCGGTGGCCACGCTGAAAGGGAGCGGATTCCCTTTGCTCGGCGACCATTTCAGCCCGCTGCTGGCGGCGTTGGCGCCGTTCTACCGGTTGTTTCCCGGCGCCACGACGCTGTTGGTGGTCCAGGCCGTGCTGTTCGCCCTGTCCTGTGTTCCGGTCACCGGGCTGGCCGTGGAACTGCTCGGGCGGATACGCGGGTCGGCCGTCGGCTTGGCCTACGGGCTGTCCTGGGGGCTCTGGCGGGCGAGCGCGTTCGACTTCCACGAGGTGGCGCTGGCGGTTCCGTTGGTCGCCGGGGCGGTGGCGGCGCTGGCCCGCGGCCGGTACCGGGCGGCGGTCGGCTGGGCGCTGCCGCTGCTGCTGGTGAAGGAGGACCAGGGGCTGATCGTGGCCGGGATCGGCCTGTACGTGTGGTGGCGCGGGCGGCGCCGGCTGGGCGCGGCGACGGTGCTGGCGGCCGTCGCGGTGACGCTGCTGGCGGTGCTGGTGGTGGTCCCGGGCATGAACCCCGACGGGGTGTACGCCTACGGCGCCAACGGTGCCTGGCACGGTGATCCGGTGACCCGGCTGCTGCTGCCCGCGGTCAAGTGGCACACCGTGGCCGTGCTGCTCGCGCCGACCGTTTTCGTGGCGCTGCGCTCGCCGCTGAGCCTGCTGCTGGTGCTGCCGTTGGCGGGCCGGTTCTGGACGCCGAATCCCACGTACTGGGAGACGGGGTACCACTACAACGCGGTGCTGATGCCGGTGCTGTTCGTGGCCCTGGCGGACGGCCTGCACCGGCTGGCGGGCGGGCGCGGTCGCGTCGTCGGTGTGCGGGGCCGGTCAGCCGGTGTCGCGCGGGCGCGGCGGTTCGCGGTCCGGGGTGTGCCCGTGGCGGCCCTCGCCCTCGCCCTGGCCGTCGCGCCGGTGCCGTCCCTCTCCGGGCCGGGGGCGGAGGTGCGGACCGCCCGGCAGGTGCTCGCGGTGATCCCGGACGGCGCGACGGTGGCCGCCTCGAACCGGCTCGCCGCCCAGCTCACCGGCCGGTGCACGGTCTCGCTGTTCCCGTACCTCAGCACGCCGGGGGCCGTCGCGTCGGCCGGGCCCTCCCTCCGGCGCCCGGAGGCCCGGTGGGTGGCGGTGACGGACCGGCCGGGCGACTTCCCGGTGCCCGGGCCCGAGCAGCTGGCGGCGCGGGCCGCACTGCCGGCGGCCGGCTACGAGGTGGCGGCGGCCGGCGGCGGCGTCACGGTGTACCGGTGGGCCGGGCACCCGGCGGGGTGACGCGGCGGGCGTGGCACACCCCGGGGCGGCGGCGGGCTCGGCTTCGGGGGGTGCCCGACCTGTGCGGCTGCGTCAATTGACGAGGCCTCGGGCGAGGGCGGAAACGGAATTGCCGACCCGCCGCCCGGCGCACTAACGTTCGACCGCGCACCGAGCGCCGGACCGAGGACGCCACGTCCGACGGGCGGTCGGAAGACGCGTTATACCGGACGAATGTCCTCCTCTGCCCGGCCGCATACGCGACGCGAGGCGGTCGGCTGCGGAGCGGGGGCTCTGCTGCGAAGGCGAACTGACACACCATGCGTGAATCCTCTCCACCCGCACGGCCGGCGGTCCGGCTGGCGAGATACCTGGCGCCGCTGTGCGCGCTCGGCCTTGTCCTGGCCGCCCCCGCGACCGCGTCCGCGGATGCCCGGACCCCTGCGGCATCGCCCGGCGTGACCGTGGCCGGGGATGTCGACTTCGACGGCGTTCCCGACGTCCTGGCCCCCGCCGCCGACGGCTCGCTGACCCTGTACCGGGGCGGCGCCGGTGCCGCGGCCGGGCCGGAGACGGCCTCGCCGGCGGATCGCAGCCCCCGTCAGGACGACTGGAACAACTACCTGCTGGCCAACCGCGGTCCCGTGATCGGGCACCCCGGCTCGCTCCTCGCGTATCACAAGAGCGAGAAGCAGCTCTACGTCTACCTCAACGACGCGGGAGCGTTCCCGAACCCCGTCCCGGGCCACTTCGCGCGCACCTCCCTCCAGTTGGGCACCAGCGACATATGCAGCCGGGGCATCGACGGCACCTGGAAGCACATCGTCCGGATGACGGCCGTCCAGCGGGGCACCGGCAGGCCCCACCTGGTCACCGTCGAGAAGGGTCACCTGCGGTACTACCCTGCCAGTCTCTCCGTCAACTGCGGCTTCGACGCCGGTGTCGAGCTCGGCGCCGAGGGCGGCGACTGGAGCGGCTTCACCCCGATGTACCCGGGTGAGGTCAACGGGGTGCCGACCCTGTGGGTGCGCGACGACGTGACCGGGGCCGTCGCCGACTTCCCGCTGTCGATGGACGCCGAGGGCAGGCCCGTGAGCGGCTTCACCCCGCTGACGCCGCCCGCACGCAAGCCCCTGGTGTCCGGGCTCCGGGGTGCCGGCGGCGAGAGCCTGTGTGCCGACGTCGACCAGGGCCGGACGGCCAACGGCACGGCCGCCCTGCTCGCGACCTGCACCGACCAGGGTGCCGGCGCCGGCCAGGCGTTCAGCCGCGGCACCGACGGGACACTGCACGTCCTCGGCAAGTGCCTGGACGTCCCCGGCGCCGCCAGGGACAACGGCACCGCCCTCGCCCTGTGGGACTGCAACAGCACCGCCGCGCAGAAGTGGGAACCCGGCCCGGCCCCCTCCACCCTGCGCAACCCCAACTCCGGCAAGTGCCTCACCGTCGCCGGCGGCGTCGGTACCCCCGGCACCCGCCTGACCATCCAGGACTGCCTCCAGGGCCCGGGCCAGACGTGGCAGGCGCCCGACGCCCAGCCCGCGCTCCCCCTCGGACTCGGCTCCGCCGCCCACCCCGCCGTCGACGCCCCCGGTGACATCAACACCGACGGCAACCCGGACCTCGTCGCCACCGCCGCCGACGGCCGCCTGTTCTGGTATCCCGGCGCCGCCCCGGAGGGGAGCCGGCCGCGCTTCGGCGAGCCGCAGGAGCTCGCCGTGCGGTACTCCGCCGGCTACAGCATCGGCTCCGGCTACGTCCCCGGCCGCTGCCTGGACAACTGGGGCGCGGGCGACGGCACCCGGCTGCGGCTCTACGACTGCTGGAACGGCCCGAGCCAGAGGTTCGCCTTCGCCTCCGACGGCACCCTGCGCACCGGCGGCCGCTGCGTGAGCGTCCAGGACGACCGGACCGACTGGGGTGCGCCGGTCGTCGTCGCGAACTGCCGGGCCGGGAGCGGCCAGATCTGGACGCACCGCGCGGACGGCACGCTCCACAACCCCGCCTCCGGCACCTGCCTGGAGCTGCCGGGCTGGGAGTCCGCCAACGGCACCGCCCTGGGCATCTGGCAGTGCCACGGCAACGCCAACCAGCGGTGGACCCTGTCCCCCAACACGGCCTGACCGGCCCCCCTCCAGGCCCCGGGCCCGCGACGCACACCGCGTCGCGGGCCCGGGGTCATCCCCGTTGTTCGGCGCCCGGCGGCAGCCGCGCCACCGTGCCGTGATCGTTCGCGAGGGCGGCCCGGCGGGGTGGCCCGACATGCTGAAAGACCGTCACACCTGCTTGCCCTGTGCCATCATGAGCCCATGGGGGACACGGTCGAGCTGAAGCTCGCGGACGGCACTGGCGTACTCCTCGAGGTCGTCGGCGGCCCGCCGCAGATCGCGGCGGCGCCCGCCTCCGCCCCTGCCGGGCTGCCCGCCGGCACCGCTCCCGTCGTGCCGGTCGGCGCCGGACGGGCGAGGCGCGCGGTCGAGGCGACCGGGCAGGCGCTGGCCGACGTGCTGCGCCCGCTCGGCGGTGTGCTGGACTCGGTGCACTCGGCCGTGAGTTCGGCCGTCCGTCCGCCGGACGAGATCTCCGTGGAGCTCGGGATCAAGCTCAGCCACGACCTCAAGCTGGGCATCACCTCGGCCGCGGGCGAGGCCACCATCACCGTACGGGCCACCTGGACGCCGGGGGCCCGGGGCGCCGACACCACCACGACCGGCGCCGACGCCGCCGTTCCGAGGCCCGCCCCCGCCGGCAGGTAGCCGGATGGCCCCAGACGATCCGGACCGCCCCGTCAAGCTCGCCCACGCGGCACTCCACTGGAAGGACGACGCCGAGGCGTACGGCGGCGGCGTCCTCCTCACCCCGGACACCGTCCTCACCTCCGCCCATGTCATCAACCAGGTCCTCGGACGGGACGACTTCGACCAGCAGCGCCCCGACGCGCTGGACGACCTGACCGTCTCGCTGCCCGCGACCGACCCCCGCCAGCGCCTGCAGGCCACCCTCACGTCCTGGCTGCCCGCCCGCCGCCCCGACGGCACCCCGGCCCTGCCCGGCGACATCGAATGGGCGGGCGACCTGGCACTGCTGCGGCTGCTGCACCCGCCCGCCGCCGCCCGGCCGGCCACCGTCGGCCGCTGCCGCCCCGGCCGCACCGCGTACGCCTGGTTCGGCAGCGGCGCGCCCAGCACCATCGCCGCCGCCGTGGTGCAGGGGGTCACCGAGCGGTGGATCGTGCTGGACTCACCCGCCTCCGCCCAGGCCGTGGTCGAGGGCTACAGCGGCTCCCCGCTGTGGGACCGCGAACAGCAGAAAGTGGTGGGCCTGGTGATCGGCCGCAGCGGACTGCGGGCCTTCGCCGTGCCGACCTGGGACCTCGGCAGGCTGTTCAGCGAGGCGGGCGAGCCCGCCCCCGCGCTGGCGGGGCCCGAGGAGGACCCGCTCGACCCGCGCGTCCAGCAGTTGCTCGGACCGATCCGGGCCGTGCTCCCCTCCCCCACCGGCCTCGCCACCTTCATCGCCCAGTACCTCGCCGACCTCGGTCCGGACGCGACGGGCCACCCGGCGGGCCCCGGACGCCCCACCGTCACCACCGCCGAGCAGCTCGCCGCGCTCGCCGCCGCCGCCCCGCACGGCGTGCCCACCCTGCTCGCCCGGCTGACCGCCGCGGCCTCGGGCACCGAGCAGCGGCAGTGGATCGCCACCACCGCCGTCCTGGCCTCGCCCGAGCGGTTCCTGACCGCCGGCGAGCACCGCGAACTCCTCGACCTTCTCGCGGCCGACGCCCCGGACCCCCGCCGGTGCGCCGCCGAGGCACTGCCGCTCGGCCCCGACCTGCGATCGGCCGACTGGCCGGGCGCGGTGGCCGAACTGGAACGCTACCGGCCGCGCCACGGGCGCGTCCCGCAGCTGCTGCGCACCATCGAGTTCGCCGCCGTCCTGGCCGGACGGACCACCGCCGCACGGGCACTGACCGCCTGGAACGACGCCGTCGCCCACCGGCTGGGGCTCACCGGGGCGCTGCCCGAACACCGCGCCCAGGCCCTGGAGTCGGCGCAGGCCCGCCGGACGGCGGCCGGGGCCGCGGGCCGCCCCGGCGGGGCACCGGCCGCGCCCGTGGTGCAGGTACAGCTGTGGCGCGCCACCGGCACCGACACCTTCGGCTACGCCCTGCACGCGACGGACGCCCGCGGGCTGCCGCTGCACCGCAGCACCTGCGACACACCGGCCCCCCGCGGCCGGCTGCTGGCGGAACTCGCCACCCTGCTGGAGGGCCTCGCCCGGCACACCGAGCCCGGCGCGGTGCCGATGGTGGAGTGGTTCGTCCCCTCCGACGAACTGGACCTCGCCGTCGACCAGTGGGTCTACCGGCCCGACGAGCTGTTCCCCGGCGTGCTCGGCCAGGACTTCCTCTGCGTGATCCGCAGCCCTGAGCTGCGCCGGGCCGCCTTCCTGCCCGAACTGCGCTACCGCTGGAAGGCGTTGAGGTCCGGCCGGGTCGCGCTGCTGGAGCGCCACGACCCCGCGGTGCAGCAGCGCGGCGCCCCGGTGCCGGTGTGCGGGGTGGCGCTGTGCTGCCCGAGCAGCGAACTGCCCCGGCTGCGGGCGATCGCCCTGGCGGTGGGCGTCCCCGGGGTGCTCTGGCTGCGTCCGACGGCACCCGCCCCGACGCCCGGGCGGCTGTGCGAGCTGGTCGACGGCTCGGCCCCCCACGAGCTGCCGCAGGTGGTGTACGAGGCCCGGCTGGGCGAGTCGCCGGACGGGCTCCACCGCCATCTGGCCCTAGTCTGGGACGGCCCGGAGGGCCACCCGGACACCCTGCGGCTCGGCGATCCCCGAGACTGAACCCCGGGTTGTGAAAGGAAGATCCGCCCATGACCGACGAGGCATCCGGCAGCAGGCCCGACCGGGTCGGCGACGACCCGACGGCCGACGATCCGACGGCGGACGGCCGGACGGACGGCGTTCGGGCACAAGACGACCGGGCGCAGGACGGCCCGACGGACAACGGCCCGACCGGCGACGGCCACGACGAGTGGCGGATCTACGCCGGCGACGGCACGGTCCGCACCCGCCCGCTGCCCGCCGCCCCGCCGTGGCGCCGCTTCGGCGGGGCGACCCCGCCCGACCCGGCCGCCGGCGGCGCCGTCCCCTCGCCCCGCCCGGCCGCCCTGTACCGGATCGGCCCGCAGGAGGTGGACGTGGTCAACGCCGCCCTGCACCTGCGCCGCCCCCTGCTGGTCACCGGCCGGCCCGGGACCGGCAAGTCCTCGCTGGCCGCCTCCGTGGCCGCCGAACTGGGCCTCGGCCCGGTGCTGCGCTGGCCGGTCAACAGCCGCACCACCCTGCAGGACGGCCTCTACCGCTACGACGCCGTCGGCCGGCTGCGCGAAACCGGGCGGGCCCGCGAACTCGGCGCCGCCGAACCGGACATCGGCAGCTACGTACGACTCGGGCCCCTCGGCACCGCGCTCGCCACCGGCCGGCCCGGCCGGCCCCGAGTGCTGCTGGTCGACGAACTCGACAAGGGCGACCTGGACCTGCCGAACGACCTCCTGGTGGTCTTCGAGGAGGGCGAGTTCGAGATCCCCGAACTGAGCCGGCTGCCCGACGACGGCCCCGACGTACCGGTGATGCTCACCGGCACCCGGGACCGGCACGCCGTCCACCACGGGGTGGTCTCCTGCCACGAGTTCCCGGTCACCATCCTGACCAGCAACGGCGAACGGGACTTCCCGCCCGCCTTCCTGCGCCGCTGCCTGCGCCTGGACCTGCCCGAGCCCGGCGAGCAGCGACTGCGCGACATCGTCCGCACCCACCTCGGCGAGGACGGCCTGCAGGCCGGCGAGGACCTCATCGAGGCCTTCCTGCACCGCCGCGACCACGACCGCGCCGCCCTGGCCACCGACCAGCTGCTCAACGCCGTCCACCTGCGGGTCAGCGGGGTCGACCTGGACCGCGAGGGCCTGCTCGCCGCCGTCCTGCGCCCGCTGGAGGACGCGGAAACCGGCCTCGGATGATCGAGCGACTGCAGGAGGCGCTGGCCCCGGCCGGCCTCGCCCTCACCCCGGGCGAGCTGCTGGACGTCCTCTGGCTGGCCGACCGCATCCCCGCCGCGGGGCTCGGCCACACCGCCGCGCCGGTGCCCGCCGACCCGTCCGACGTGCCCCGTCCCGCCCGCGGCACCGCCGGGCCCGGCGGCACGCCACCGCCGCCCGGCACGCCCCACCCCGCCGACCTCTACGCCCCCACCGAGGGCGGCGCGCCGGGGTCCTCGGCCCGGCCGGTGCAGGTGCAGGCGGGCCTCGCGCTGCCCGACGCCCTGCCGTTCGGCCGGGCCCTGCGTCCGCTCAAACGCACCGCGCCCTCCCGCCACGAGCAGCGGCTGGACGAGGGGGCCACCGCCGAACTGATCGCCGAGACCGGGGTGCTGGACCTCGTGCTGCGCCCCCGCCCCGAACGCTGGCTGAGCGCGGCACTCGTGGTCGACGACGGCCTGTCGATGGAGCTGTGGCAGGACACCGCGGCCGCGCTGCGGGACGTCCTGGAGGGCGTCGGCATCTTCCGCACCGTCCGCTGCTACGGCCTGGACAGCCGTAGCGAGGGCGGCCCGGTGCTGCGCGCGCGCCCGTTCGCCCGCGGCGCCCCGGCGGTCTCCCCCGGCCTGGTCTGCCCCGCCGACGGGCGCGGCACCGTCCTGGTGGTGTCCGACGCGATCGGCGCCGGCTGGCACCGGGGACGGCTCGCGCCCCTGCTCGCCCGCTGGGGCGGCCGGTGCCCCACCGCGATCGTCCAGCCGCTGCCGCAACGGCTCTGGGCCGGCAGCGCGCTGGCCCCCCAGCGGCTGCTGCTGCGGGCCCGCCGGCCGGGCGCCGCCAACACCGAACTCGACGCCGCCGACCCGGTGCTGCCCGAACTGACGCCGCCCGGGGTGCCGGTGCCGGTGCTCGACCTGCAGCCGGCCGCGATCGCCGCCTGGGCCGCGCTGGTCGTGGACGGCCGGCCCACGGTGCTCCCCGGCATCACCGTCGGGCCGGCCCCCGACCCGGTCGAGCGCCCCACCCCCGCCCCCGCCGCGCCCGCCCATCTGGCGGGCCGCCTCGCGCAGTTCCGACGCGCCGCCTCCCCCGAGGCCTTCCGGCTGGCCGGCCACCTCGCCGCCACCCGGCCCCTGACCCTCGGGCTGATGCGGCTGGTCCAGCGGTCCGTGCACGGGCGGGTCGACCCGGCCGTGCTCGCCGAGGTCCTGCTCGGCGGGCTGCTGCGCCGCTCCCCGGGCCCGGCCGGCCACGGCCCCGCCGCGTACGAGTTCCGCCCGGGCCTGCGTGAACTCCTCCTGGAAACCGTGCCGGTGGGCGACCTGCTCGCCGTCACCGACCTGGTCACCGAGGCCCTGCGGGCACCCCGGACGGGCGGGCCGACGATGCCCGCCCTGCGCGCCGACCTCACCGGCCACGACGCTCTCGCCCCCGGCGCCACCGCGTTCGCCGCGTCCACGGAACCGCTGCTGCGCCACTTCGCCGCCGCCCGCGGGCCCGTCGGCGGCGGCTCGGCGGGCAGCTTCGAGGTGCTGACCCTGCAGGATCCCGTACTCGCGGCCCTGGTCGCGGCCGAGGACTGGCGGGGCGCCGTCGAACGCGGCGAGGAGGTGATGGAGGAGCTGATCGCCCGGTACGGCCCGGACGACCTGCGGGTGCTCGCCGGCCGGCTCGACCTCGCCCGGTGGATCGGACTCGCCGGCTCACCGCAGACCGCCCGCGCACTCGCCCGCGAGCTGCACGCCGACCTCACCCGCCTGCTCGGCCCGGGCGACGGACGCACCCTGGCCGCCCTGACGGCGGCCGGCGACTGGGCCGGGCAGGCCGGGCACACGGGCGAGGCGGTGGAGGCCCACCGCGAGGTCCTGGCCGCCCAGGAGGCCGACCTCGGCCCGCTCGACCCGCGCTGCGTCGAGACCCTGGCCCTGCTGGCCTACTGGACCGGCGAACTGGGCAAACCGGAGGACGCGCTCACCAACTACGGCGAACTGCTCCGCCGCCAGGAGCAGTTGTACGGCGCGGAGGACGTGCGGGCCCTCAACACCCGCGCCAACCTGGCGTCCTGGACGGGCCAGGCCGGCCGCAGCGAACCCGCCCTGCACCTGTGGCGCGCGCTGCTCGCCGACGTCGAGCGGCACGCACCGCCCGAGCACCCGCTGCGGCTGATCGCCGCGACCGAACTCGTCCACTGGCGGGCCGAGTGCGGGGACCCGGCCGACACCCTCGACACCCTCAACCGGCTGCTGCCCCGCCTCACCGAGGCACTGGGCCCGGCGCACTCCTACCCGTACGGGGTGCGCTGGCGCCTCGCCCACTGGACGGGGGAACTGGGCGACCCGGAGGGGGCACGGGAGCAGATGCGCGACCTCCTGGCCGAACTGGGCACCGTGCTCACCCCCGAGCACCGGATCTTCCTCAGCTGCCGGGTCGAGTTCGCCGAGTGGACGGCCCGCACCGGCGACCCGGGCGCGGCACTGCGCCTGCTGACGGAACTGGTGCCCGAGATCGAGGCGGTGCTCGGCACCTCACACCCCCAGGTCGTCCGGGCGCGGGAGCTGGAGACGGCCCTGCGGGACACGGGGAAGTGACCGGGCGGGGCGCGGGGAGGTGACCGGGCGGACGCTGGCGCAGCGCGTCCGCCGCTCCGGGCAGCGGGCCGCGGGCGGGCTGCCCGCCGCCTTCTGGTGGCTGTGGACGAGCACCCTGGTCAACCGGCTCGGCACCTTCGCCGTCCCGTTCCTGACGCTCTGCCTGACCGTCGAGCACGGCCGGTCGGCGGCCTTCGCCGGACTCGTCGCGGCCGTCGCCGCGGCCGGCGGCATGGCGGGCGCGCTGCTCGGCGGCCTGGCCGCGGACCGCTTCGGCTGCCGGCCCACCCTGCTCGCCGCCCACCTGGGCACCGCGGCGGCCACCACGGCGCTCGGCCTCGCCTCGCAGGAACGCCCGCTGGTCGCGGCGGCGCTGCTGCTCGGCTGCTCCGCCGGGGCCGCCCGCCCCGCCGTGGCCGCGCTGATGACGGCGCTGCTCGACCCGCGCGACCGGGTCCGGGCGTTCGCGCTCGACTACTGGGCCGCCAACCTGGGCTTCTCCGCCTCGGTGCTGCTCGCCGGGGCGGCGGTCCGCTTCGGGTACACGCCGCTGTTCCTGGCCGACGCGGCGGCGACCCTGCTGTGCGCGGCCGTGGTGCTGCTGTGCGTACCCGGCGTTCCCGTACCCGCCGTTCCGGCCACCGGTGACGCCGGTGCTCCCGCGGTGGCCCGGGGGCGCGGCGGGTTCCGGGAGGTGCTGGCCGACCGGCCCTTCCTCTGCTGCGTGCTGCTGTTCGTCCTGATCGCCGGGATCCTCCAGCAGCTGACCACCATGCTGCCGGTCGCCATGGCGGACTCCGGGCTCGACCCGGCCGCCGCCGGGGCCGTGCTGGCCCTGAACGGGGTGCTGGTCTGCCTGGCCCAGGTGCCGGTGGGCGGTCTGATCGCCGGCCGGCCGCCGTTCCCGCTGCTGGCGCTCGCCGCCCTGCTCTGCGGCACGGGCTTCGGCCTGACCGCGCTCGCCGGCTCGGCGGCCGGGTACGCGCTGACCGTCGTGGTGTGGACCGCCGGGGAGGTGGTCAGCGGCCCGGTCTCGCTGGAGGTCACCGCCCGCTTCGCCACCGCCCGCAGCCAGGCCCGCTACCAGGGCGCCGGCGCCTTCGCCTGGTCGGTCGGCGGGGTGCTCGCGGCGGCGGTCGGCGGCTGGACGTACGACCGCTGGGGCGGCGGCGCGCTCTGGACGGGCTGCGCGGTGGCCGGGCTGGGCGCCGCCACCGGGTTCCTCCTGCTGGGCCGCCGGGTGGCGCGCTGACGCCCGGGGCATCGGTCCGGGGCCGTCAGCCGGTGACCGGGTCGAGCTGGAGGTAGTCCAGGTTCCAGTTCTGGGGGGCGTCCGACGGCAGGCTCACCCTGATCGTGTGACGGCCCGCGGTCAGCTGCCGGGTGATCCCGCTCGGCTGGAGGGCCATCTTGGCGTGGCCGGTCGTGTTGCGCACCGTCACCGGGTCGCTGTCGGGGCCCGCGTCGAAGGAGACCGTGTAGCTGCCGGCGGGCGAGTACGAGGAGGAGACGCGGGCCGAGAGCGCGTACGCACCGGTGGCGGGCACGTCCACCTCGTAGGAGAGCCATTCGCCGCCGCGCATGTGGGAGACGCGGACGTTGCCGTCGGCGTCCGCGATGTCGACGCCCTCACCGGGGCGCGTCCCGAGGCCGCCCTGGTTCTCGGGATCGTTGTCGTGGTAGCCGGTGCCCTCGCCGGGGAGGAAGTCCTCGCCCTGCACGCGCACGCCGCCGGCGGGGAGCGGATCGCCCTCGCCGGTGCGCAGCCACGATTCGAACTTCTCCACGTCGTCGGTCTGGACGATGGTGGCGTCGTAGCTGCGGACCAGGGCCTCCCAGCCGTGCAGCGGGTCGATGAGGGAGACCTCGTCCGTCATCCGGTCCGCCTGGCCGTTCCACATGGTGTTGACCCAGATCCGGCTGTGGCGCGTCAGGGTGTCGAGGAAGGGCTTGCGGGCGACGGCGTCCGCGATGTCGTCGAACTCGACCTCGTAGGCGACGGGCTGGTCGGTGCCGAACTCGGTGACGGCGGCCAGGTTGCCGTCCGTGATCTTGTGCATGTAGACGGAGCCGGGGTGGGTGGCGAGGAAGTCCTTCACCTCCGCGACCGGGGCGTCGCTCTTGTAGATGCCGTTGCGCACGGTGCCGGTCCTCGCCAGGACGTCCGCTATCTCCTTGCGGATCGGCCAGCCCTTGTCGAGGTTGACGAGGCCGCGGTCCCTGGCGAGGGCCATGGCCTCCTCCAGCGTGGGGACGCGTTCCTCCGTGACGGCCGCCTGGGGCCCGCCGAGGCCTTCCCTGAGCCGGAGGTCCCTGATCTGGGCGAGCGTCAGGTCGGCGACCCGGCCCTTCCCGTCGGTGGTGCGGTCCACGGTGAGGTCGTGGACCAGGACGGGCACGTTGTCCTTGGTGAGCTGGACGTCGATCTCGGCGATCTCGGCGCCCTGCTCGAAGGCGGCCCGGATCGCGAGCAGGGAGTTCTCGGGGGCGTGGCGCCACTGCCCGCGGTGTGCGGCGGTCAGGATCTTGGCGTCGCGGCCGTGGTCGAACAGGTCGCGGTGGGCGCGCTCGGCCGGGGTGTCGCCGCCGGATCCGGGGCCCCCGAAGACGTACGGGGGTCGCTCCTGGGTGACGGTCTGAGCGGGCGTCGGGCCGGCGCCCGCGCGGGCGGCACCGTTGAGGCGGGTGCCGACGAGGAAGCCGGTCAGGGTGAGGACGAGGGTGGTCACCAGGAGGGCACCGCGGTACAGGGGTGAGGTCGGCATGGCCCGGAACGTAGGGGTCGGGGGATCAGGCTCCGGTCCGCGTGTGACCGGCTACTGCTCGGTTTCGTGAACGCGAGCATCCAGGAGCGTACCGCTGGGGTCGGGCCCCCGTCCCGCCGCCCCTGGTCTCCTGATCACCGGCCCCCGGCCGGGACGCCCGCGGCCGCTCCGACCTGGGGATTCCTGGTGCGCTCGGACGTGTCGCCGTGCGCTCGGACGTGCCGCCCCCGCCCGACGGGGCGGCATGTCCGGCGGCGGGCCCGCTATCGGCCGGCGCCCGGGGACGCGGGTTCCCACGGCCGGACCCACGGGTCGGGCCAGGCCTCGGCCGCGGCGAGCAGCGGGTCGAAGGTCGCGCCGTCGATGCCCTCGCGGATGAGGTCGGCGTGACCGCCGTGCCGCGCCGTCTCCTCGATCAGGTGCAGCAGGACCCAGCGGACCGACCATTCCTCGACCTCGGCGGGGACCCACGGAGCCCCCTGCGGCACCGGAACGGCCTGCCCGAGGTCCGGGATGCCGGCGATCACGGCGTCGGTCCGCCCGGCCGCCTCGGCGTACGCGGCCAGGGCCCCGGCCAGGGTCTCGTCCGGGGCGAGCCGGAACTCGTCCGCGCCCGACTCGTCCGCCGTCCGCCGCGTCCCGCACCGCCGGAGGATGAGGTCGCTCCAGTAGCCCTCGCACCGGGCGGCGTGCTTGATGAGGCCGCCGATGCTCAGCTCGCCGGCGGAGGCCGGCATGCGGGCCTGTTCCTCGGTCAGACCGTAGGCGGTGACCCGCAGCGCGCGCCGCTGATGGGCCAGGTAGGCGGTCAGCGCCGTGCGCTCATCGGCGACGGGCGGGACGACTCTCGGCATGGCGGGACCCTCTCGCAGTGCAAGACCTTGCAGCAAGTTTCAGCGCCGGACTCTACCGCCACGCCCGAACCGCCCGTCCACGGGCCGGTCGACCCGGCCCTCGCCTCGGGGGTGGCGGGCGATGCCCCGGGCCGAAAGTCGTTACCAGCCAGGCTGGTTAAGTCCTACGGCGTTGCGGAACCTTCCACACGGAAGACGGCCCAGTCTTGCGCAAGGAGGTGAAATTTCTTTCACCAGAGGGTTGACCCGCCCTTTCCCCAGGCGAGAGGGTCAGCCCCATGCCCGCACACGTACCGCCGATCGCCGACGAGCGCGAAGGCCTGCTCGCCTACCTCACCCAGCAGCGCCAGTCCCTGCGCGCCACCGCCCACGGGCTGACGGACGATCAGGCGAGGATGACGCCCACCGCCAGCGAACTGAGCATCGGCGGTCTCATCAAGCACGCCGCCCGGTGCGAGGCCGGCTGGACCGACCTGATCCTCCAGCGCCGGCGCGGCCCCGCGCGGACGGCGGACGAGAGCGACTCCGCCGAGTTCGCGCTCACCGCGCAGGAGACGCTGGCGGACGTGCTGGACCAGTACGAGGCCGCGGCCCGGGAGACGGACGCGGTGATCGCCGCGATCGCCGATCTCGGCCAGGCCGTGCCCGTCCCGCAAGGACTGCCGTGGTTCCCCGCCGACGTGAAGAACTGGTCCGTCCGCTGGGTGCTGCTGCACCTGATCGAGGAAACCTCCCGACACGGCGGTCACGCCGACATCATCCGCGAATCCATCGACGGCGCCACCCTGTTCCCCCTCCTGGCCGCCGCCGAACAGTGGCCCGACCCGTGGTTCCAGCCCTGGCAGGCCCCGACCCACTGAACGACGGAAGGCCGACCAGGCCGACCAGGCCGGCGGCCACCCCGGCACCGCCGGACGGACCGGCGGCACCGGGGTGGCCCGGGCCCCCGGTCCCGGTCGTGGAGAAGCGCGTCGGCGTGGCGATGAGTTTTCCGGCCCCGGGAGGTCTACATCTCGACCGGGACGATCGACTCATCGGGAGTGCAGACATGGGCCTCATCCACATCGAGATGTTCGCGACGCTCGACCTCGTCGGGCAGGCACCCGGCGGACCCGACGAGGACCCGGAGGGGTTCCCGTTCGGCGGCTGGCAGGCACCCCTGCTCGACGAGGTCGCCGGCGCGCAGATCGGCGCCGCGTACGAGGGCACGGACGCCCTCCTGCTCGGCCGGCGCACCTACGACATCTTCGCCGCCTACTGGCCCCACCAGAAGGGCGGCGAGGACGGCGACATCGCCGAACTCTTCAACCGCGTGCCGAAGTACGTGGCCTCCCGCGGCACGCCCGACCTCCCCTGGGCCGGCTCCACGCAGCTCGGCCCCGACCTGCCCGCCGCGGTGCGCGAGATCCGCGACCGGCACCGGAGCATCAAGGTCGTCGGAAGCCTCGACCTCGTCCAGACCCTCCTGCGCGAGAAGCTCTTCGACCGCCTCGACCTCTGGGTCCACCCGATCGTGCTCGGCGTCGGCAAGAGGGTCTTCGAGGACGGCGCAGTCCCCACCAACCTCACCCTCCTCCAACCACCGGCGGCCAGCCCCAAGGGCACCGTCCACCTGCGCTACGCCCTCGCCGACGGCACACCCGCCACCGGCGACATGAGCGCACCCGACCGCGGCCTCGGCCACGGCCACGACGATGGCCGGTGATCCCGTTGACCACCGTCGACGTCAACGGGATCGCCCTGGGCATCGAGTCGTTCGGCGCCGACGACGCGCCACTCGTCCTGCTCGCGGGCGGGACGACGATGCTCTCCTGGCCCGACGCGCTCTGCGAACGCCTCGCCGCCGGCGGGCGCCGCGTGGTGCGCTACGACCTGCGCGACAGCGGGGAGTCGACGACCACGGACCCGCAGGCACCCGCCTACACCCTGCGCGACCTCGCCGCCGACGCGGCGGCCCTCGCCGACGCGCTCGGCGCGGGGCCCGCGCACCTCGCGGGGATCGGCGTCGGCGGGATGGTCGCCCAGGTGGCCGTGCTCGACCGTCCGGGCGCGTTCTCCGCGCTCACCCTGGTCGGCACCCGCGCGGTCGCCCCCGGCCCGCCCGACGACGACCTCCCCGACCACGACCGCGCGACGATGGGCCGGCTGTTCGCGCGTCCGATGCCCGACTGGAGCGACCGGGAGGCGGTCGCGGACTTCGCCGCCGCCGGCGCGGAGATCCTCGGCAACGACCCCGCCGCGGCGCGCGCGATCGCCGCGCGCGTCTGGGACCGTACGCCCGGCACCGCGCCCCCGGTGCAGACGGCCAACCAGCTGGGCCTGGTGTTCTCCCGGCTCGACTGCGGACCCCGCTGGCGCGAGCGCCTGCCCGCGATCGAGGTCCCCACCCTCGTCGTCCACGGCCGCCGCGACCCGTTCTTCCCTGTCGGCAACGGCGAGGCGATCGCGCGCGAGATCCCCCAGGCCCGGCTGCTCGTCCTCGAGGAGGCCGCCACCGCGATCCCGGACGCGGCGGTCGGCGAGGTCGTCGAGGCGATGCTCGCGCTCGGATAAGGGACGGCGGGGCTCGCGCGTCCCGTTCGGCGGGTCCTTCGCGGTGTCACCGGCCGGGCCGCCCGGCCGGGTCAACGACGACATGTTCCTCGGCCGCGCGCTGGTGCCGGAGGACTTCTTCCTCGGCAACGGCCTGCCCCGGTACTTCCCCGACGACCGGGTGATC
>NZ_JBSGFD010000143.1:0-23295 GCF_053603215.1 Kitasatospora sp. NPDC004240
GCGCCAGACCCCCTGTCCCTACACGCCGCTCTCCCGATCCACCGCCGCCCCGCCCCCGGCCCGGACCGCCGGCCGGAGCCCGGCCGGGCTCCGCCGGGCCGCCGTTCTCGCGGTGCTGGCCGTGCTGCCCGCTCCGCTGGTGTCCTTCGGGGCCTCGGCGCCGGCCTCGGCGCAGGGCCGGATCGTCGGCGGGGCGGGCGCCAGCACCGGGGACCACCCGTGGCTGGTGGCGGTCTCCAGCCGGCAGCAGTTCGGCAGCGCCCGCTCGGGGCAGTTCTGCGGCGGTGCGCTGGTCACGGCGACCAAGGTGGTCACGGCGGCGCACTGCTTCTACGACGAGTCCCGCGGCCAGCGGGTGGAGCGGCCCGGGCTGAAGGTGATCCTCGGCCGGGACGACCTGCGGGGTGCGGTGGGGCGCGAGGTGTCCGTGCGGTCGGTGGTGATCCACCCCGACTACTCGTTCGCGGCCAACATGAACGACGTGGCGGTGCTCACCCTCGCCGAGGCGCAGCCCGCCCGGCCGGTGATCGACCTGGTCGGCCAGGGTGAGACCGAGCCGTACGCGGCGGGCACCCGTGCGCAGGTCTTCGGCTGGGGCGACACCAACGGCACCGGTAGTTACTCGCCCACGCTGCGTGGCGTCGACGTGCGGGTGATCTCAGACCAGGCCTGCGGCCAGGCGTACCCGGGCGGCAAGGACGGGCGCTTCGACCCCCGGGGAATGGTCTGCGCGGGCGAGGAGAAGGGCGGCAAGGACGCCTGCCAGGGGGACAGCGGCGGCCCGCTGGTGGTCGGGGGCCGGCTGGTGGGCCTGGTCTCCTGGGGCACCGGCTGTGCGGAGGCGGCCCACCCCGGGGTCTACACCCGGCTCTCCTCGGTGGCCGACGCGGTTCGTGCGGCGTTCTGACCGCGTGCGCCGGCCCGGGAACGGCCGGACGACTCAACGCCGTTCACCGGATGAACGGCGAAGCCGGGCGACCGGCCCCCGAGGAGGGGGCCCGTCGCCCGGCCGATCGGTCGCGCGCGGTGCGCGACCGGACACAGCTCGACGCTGTTTCTGCTGCCTTGGCGCCCGAAATCAGCGCTCGTCGTCGGCGGCCGTGCTGCTCGTGGTGCCGAGGCGGCCGCTCTCGTCCTGTATCTCCACGGCGATCTTCTTGAGCTCGGGCTCGAACTTCCGGCCGTGGTGGGCGCAGAAGAGCAGCTCTCCGCCGCTGGCGAGTACGACGCGCAGGTAGGCCTGGGCGCCGCAGCGGTCGCAGCGGTCAGCCGCGGTGAGCGGGCTCGCAGGTGTCAGAACAGTAGTCACGTCGCCTCTTCTCTAGCTCGACGAGCTGTCGTACCAGGGTCAACATCCAACCAGGCCGAAAACGTTCCCGCTCGTGGCTTTTCTTCTCTGAGGATTCTGCTGTGTTGATGAGGACGTGCCCCGGGGGCCGGTGGTTCATGCGTACCGAATCCCGGGAGCCGTCGCTCGCTCGAACGCCCGATCGGGACCGGGGTCGAGGTCCGCGTAGCATAATCCTCTGCTGGGTTGGAGCATAAGCCCCGTCTCAGGCCCCGGTAGCCTGCATAACGGCAGTTCCGGAGCCTGCGCCCGGCCCCACGGTCCGCCAGGACCGGTGGTACCGGGAGGAGATGGCGCCCCGGCGACCCGGACCCGGCGCGGTCCTTGTTCGCGCAGCGCGTACAAGCTGCGCGGGACCGGTCCGCCGTGCTGTGCACCCTGCGCAGGGGTGTGCACACGGAGGGGAACGGATGTCGGCGGGATGTGCTGGACTGTCGGCCGCGCCGGATGTGACCGATGGGACAGGGTGCATCATCGGAGGGCGACCGGACGGCGACCGGGCCGACCCGATGACCGCCGGGTGACCGGCGGATGACCGCGAGCGACGACGAGACAGAACTTCACCGAGGAGAGTGCCGCGTGAGTGCCGAAACGACCGTGCCGTCCGCACTGCTGGCCGGCGACGACGGTTCCAACTACACCGCTCGGCACCTGCTCGTCCTTGAGGGCCTGGAGGCGGTCCGCAAGCGCCCGGGCATGTACATCGGCTCGACCGACAGCCGCGGCCTCATGCACTGCCTCTGGGAGATCATCGACAACTCGGTCGACGAGGCGCTGGGCGGTCACTGCGACCGCATCGAGGTGATCCTGCACGACGACACCTCGGTGGAGGTCCGCGACAACGGCCGCGGCATCCCGGTGGACGTCGAGCCGAAGACCGGCCTGTCCGGCGTCGAGGTCGTGATGACCAAGCTGCACGCCGGCGGCAAGTTCGGCGGGGGCTCGTACGCGGCCTCCGGCGGTCTGCACGGCGTCGGCGCCTCCGTCGTCAACGCGCTCTCCGCCCGCCTGGACGTCGAGGTCGACCGCGGCGGCCACACCCACGCGATCAGCTTCCGCCGCGGTACGCCCGGCATCTTCACCGAGACCAGCCCGGACGCGCCGTTCGAGCCCGCCAACGGCCTCACCAAGGCCCGCAAGGTGCCCAGGACCCGCACCGGCACCCGGATCCGCTACTGGGCCGACCGCCAGATCTTCCTCAAGGACGCCCGGCTCTCCCTGGAGAACCTGCACGCCCGCGCCCGCCAGACCGCCTTCCTGGTCCCCGGCCTGACCATCGTGGTCCGTGACGAGCGGCTGACGGAGAGCGAGCAGGTCGAGGAGAGCACCTTCCACTACGACGGCGGCATCGCCGAGTTCTGCGAGTTCCTGGCGCCCGACAAGCCGATCTGCGACGTGCTGCGGCTGCACGGCGAGGGCACCTTCAAGGAGACCGTGCCCGTCCTGGACGAGCTCGGCCACATGACGCCCACCGAGGTCACCCGCCAGCTCGGCGTGGACATCGCGCTGCGCTGGGGCGCCGGTTACGACACCACCCTGCGCTCCTTCGTGAACATCATCGCCACCCCCAAGGGCGGCACCCACGTCACCGGCTTCGAGCGCTCGCTCGCCAAGACCGTCAACGAGGTGCTGCGCTCCAGCAAGCTGCTGCGCGTGGCCGAGGACGACATCACCAAGGACGACGCCACCGAGGGTCTGACCGCGGTGGTCACCGTCCGGCTCGCGGAACCGCAGTTCGAGGGCCAGACCAAGGAGGTGCTGGGCACCTCGGCGGCCAACCGGATCGTGGCGGCGGTGGTCGCCAAGGAGCTCAAGGCCTTCCTCACCTCCGCGAAGAAGGACGAGAAGGTCCAGGCCCGCACCGTCCTGGAGAAGGTGGTCGCGGCCGCCCGCACCCGCGTCGCCGCCCGCCAGCACAAGGAGGCCCAGCGCCGGAAGACCGCGCTGGAGACCAGTTCGCTGCCGGCCAAGCTGGCCGACTGCCGCAGCGACGACGTGGACCGCAGCGAGCTCTTCATCGTCGAGGGTGACTCCGCGCTCGGCACCGCCAAGCTCGCCCGCAACTCCGAGTTCCAGGCACTGCTGCCGATCCGCGGCAAGATCCTGAACGTGCAGAAGGCCTCGGTGAGCGACATGCTCAAGAACGCCGAGTGCGCGGCCATCATCCAGGTGATAGGGGCCGGTTCGGGCCGCACCTTCGACATCGACCAGGCCCGCTACGGCCGCGTCATCTTCATGGCCGACGCCGACGTCGACGGATCCCACATCCGCTGCCTGCTGCTGACGCTCTTCCAGCGCTACATGCGGCCGATGGTCGAGCAGGGCCGGGTCTTCGCGGCCGTGCCGCCGCTGCACCGGATCGAGCTCACCAACCCCAAGCGCGGCCAGGACAAGTACCACTACACCTACTCCGACGCCGAACTGCGCTCCACCCTGCTGGAGTTCCAGCGCAAGAACCTGCGCTGGAAGGACCCGGTGCAGCGCTACAAGGGTCTCGGCGAGATGGACGCCGACCAGCTGGCCGAGACCACCATGGACCCGCGCCACCGCACCCTGCGCCGGATCAACCTGGGCGACCTGGAGCAGGCCGAGAAGATCTTCGACCTCCTGATGGGCAACGACGTCGCCCCCCGCAAGGAGTTCATCGTGGACTCGGCGGCCACCCTGGACCGCTCGCGCATCGACGCCTGACGGCACCGGGGCCTGAGGGCATCCGCGGCCGAGGACATCGGCGCCCGACGAAGGGCCCGGCGGGCCCGGACCGGAGGGGCTCTCCACCCACGGGTGGAGAGCCCCTCCGCGTCGGGATCCACCCACGGCTCCACCCACGCTCCGATCAGCGCGGGGCGGCGGATCCGTAGCGTCGGAGAGGTCAGCCAGACCCCTCCCCGCCCTGGAGCGCAGCCCGATGAACACCCTCGCCGACGTTCTCACCGCCCTCGTGGTGGTCGTGGTGATCGTCCACCGCCAGCTGAAGGCACGGCCCGTGGAGTCCGACCGGCACCTCAGGTTCCTGCCCGTCGTGCTCGGCCTGGTCGCGCTGCGCGACCCCGATCTGATCGACCACGACCACCTGGTCGCCTCGGTCGCACTGCTGGTGGCCTCGCTGGTCGCCGTGCTCGGCATGGGCGTGGTCTGGGGCTGGACCGTGCGGATCTGGTACGGCGAGGACGGCCGGGTCTGGGCCCGCGGGACCGCCGCGACCGCGGCCGCCTGGGCCGGGATGATCGCCCTGCGGGGCGGCCTGTTCGGGCTCGGCCTGGCCCTGGACGTCCACCAGGGCACGAGCGTGCTGCTGCTCGGCCTGGCCGTGCTGCTGCCGACCCGCGCCGTCGTGGTCAACTGGAGGGCGCGCGGCCTGGAGCGCCCGTACCACGTGGTGAAGGCCGCCTGACGGACTCGGGCCCGGACGGCCCGTCCGGGGCCGCGTTCAGCCGGAACCGAAACACCGTGGGAGGAGACCGGCCGTGCCCGGGCAGAGACGGACCTGGACGAAGTGGCCCTCGCGGGAGGGGCTGGAGCGCGAATCGCCCGGCCCCGCCCGCCGGGCGCTCTCACTGATCGGCCGCGCCTCGCTGCTCGCCACGATCACCTGGGGCACCTACAGCAGGGGCGGGTACGTCGGCTGGGGCCTGGCCGCGGCGGGCGCCGGGCTGGTGGCGGCGGTGCTGCTGGCCGTGGCGTTCCTGCACGTCAGCCGGGAGCAGCGGTTGGGGCCGACGGTCGGGTTCGCGGCCGCGCTGCTGGCCGCCGGCTGGGTCGCCGAGGCGGGCCGGGCCCACCTGCTGGCCGACTTCCTCTGGGGCGGCCTCGGGCTCACCGCGCTGATCAGGCTGCCGCTCGCCGCCGCGCTGCCGGTCGCGGCGGCGGCCTTCGGCTCGTACACGGTGGCCAGCTGGGAGAGTTGGCTGGGTGTCGGCGCCACCGTGAGCGGGCTGACGCTGCTCGGCTACCTGCTGCGGATGGACGGCGAGGCGCGCGCGACCGCCCGGCTGCTGCTGGCGCAGGAGCGGGCCGCGCGGGCGGCCGAGGCGGAGAGCGCGGCGCTCGCCGAGCGGGCCCGGATCGCCAGGGAGATCCACGACGTGCTCGCGCACAGCCTCTCCGCGCAGCTGGTCCATCTGGAGGCGGCCCGGCTGATGCTGGACTCCGGCAGCGACCGGGAGCGGGTGCGGGAGCGGGTGGTGGCGGCCCGGCGGATGGCGCAGGACGGGCTGGCCGAGACCCGGCAGGCACTCTCCGCGCTGCGCGGGGAGTTCACCCCGGTCGGCGAGTTCCTGGTGGAACTGGCCGGTCGGGAACGGGCGGTGCTGACCGTGACGGGCACGCCGCGCCCGCTCGGGGCGGAGGCGGGGCTGGCGGTGCGGAGGGTCGCCCAGGAAGCGCTGACCAACGTCCGCAAGCACGCCCGGGGCGGCCGCTGCACCCTCGAACTCCGGTACCGGCCCGAGGAGGTGGAGCTGGAGGTGCGCGACACCCGTGCCCCGCGGGGCGCCGGGACGCCGGAGCCGGAGGGGCTGCCCGGGGAACCGGCCGTGGACCTGCGGTCGAGCGGCAGCGGGTACGGTCTGCTGGGGATGCGCGAACGCGCCGAACTGCTCGGCGGCACCTTGCTGGCGGGCCCTGACGAGGGAGGGTGGCGCGTGCTGCTGCGGGTGCCGGCGTGAGCGGCGGGACGGCCAGGGTGCTGGTGGCGGACGACCAGACGGTGGTCCGCGAGGGGATCGTGATGCTGCTGGGTCTGCTGCCCGGCATCGAGGTGGTCGGCGCGGCCGCCGACGGCGAGGAGGCGGTCGCCCTGGTGGCCCTGCACCACCCGGACGTGGTCCTGATGGACCTGAGGATGCCGCGCTGCGACGGGGTCGAGGCCACCCGCCGGATCCGCGCCGAGTACCCGGGCACCGAGGTGGTCGTGCTGACCACGTACGCCGACGACGACTCGTTGTTCCCCGCGCTGCGGGCCGGGGCGCGCGGCTACCTCACCAAGGACGCGGGGGCCGAGGAGATCGCGCGGGCGATCGCGGACGTCCGCTCGGGGGCGGCCGGGCTCTCGCCGCAGGTGCAACTGCGCCTGCTGGAGCGGCTGTCGGGCCCGGGCCCGGCGATCGCCGGACCCACGCCGGGAGGGTCGGCCGGACCGGCGGCGTCCGGGCCGGCATCGTCGTCCACGCCGGGAGGCGGGGCCGCCGGGGAGCTGCCGGACGGGCTGACCGCGCGGGAGGCCGAGGTGCTGGCGCTGATCGCGGAGGGGCTCTCCAACGCCGAGATCGCGGCCCGGCTGTTCGTCGGCCCGGCCACGGTGAAGACCCACATCAACAACCTCTTCGCCAAGACCGCCGTCCGCGACCGGGCCCAGGCGGTCTCCTACGCCTTCCGCCACGGGCTCACCGGGACGCAGTAGTTGTCGCATCGTCGGTATTGAGATGATCTGTCACCTCATTGAGTGAACGTATCTGCTGAGGTACTCCGGGGCGTGCGCGGACGACCATCATGGTTCGGTCAGCAGTGCATCCCGGCTCAGGAGCAGCAGTGCCACAACAGCAGATCAGCGGTCCCGTCCGGGACCGGCGGCACGGCCGGGAACCGGTGGAACCCCTCGTCGGCGGACCGGCCGGCGGCGAGCACCCGGCCCCCGCCGCCGGGCCCCGGGTCGCCGACAGCACCGAGGTCTACCGCTCGGTCCACGAGAGTCCGGCCTTCCAGGAGATCCGCCGCAGCTACCGCGCCTTCGTCTTCCCGACCAGCGGCGCCTTCCTCGGCTGGTACCTGATGTACGTCACCGCCCAGGCGGCCGCGCCCGGGGTGATGCGCAGCCAGATCGCCGGCCCGGTCAACGTGGCCTGGGTGCTGGGCCTGCTGCAGTTCGGCTCCACCTTCCTGCTCACCTGGCTGTACGCGCGCAACGCCCGTACCAAGCGGGACCGCGCCGCCCTGGAGCTGCGCTGGGACACCCAGGACCAGCTGCGATGAGGACCGCCACCCCGCCCCCCGTCGCCCCCACCGGCGAGCACCACGGCCTGGCCGTCGTGCTCTTCGCGGTGGTCGTCCTGGTCACCCTGGGCATCACCCTCTGGGTGGGCCGCCGCGGCCACGCCGCCGAGGACTTCTACGCCGGCGGCCGTGACTTCAGCCCCCTGCAGAACGGCTTCGCGCTCTCCGGGGACTACCTCTCCGCCGCCTCCTTCCTCGGCGTCGCCGGGCTGATCGCCCTGTACGGCTACGACGGCGTGCTCTACAGCGTGGGCTTCCTGGTGGCCTGGCTGGTGGTGCTGATGCTGGTCGCCGAGCTGGTGCGCAACGCCGGCCGGTACACCCTCGCCGACGTGCTGGCGCTGCGGCTGCGCCGGCGCAGGGTCCGTGCGGCGGCGGGCGGCGCCAGCGTGGTGGTCACCCTGCTCTACCTGGTCGCCCAGATGGTCGGCGCGGGCAGCCTGGTCGCCCTGCTGCTGGGCACCCACAGCGGGCAGGCGCGGACCTGGACCATCGTCGGGGTCGGCGCACTGATGATCGTCTACGTCACCGTCGGCGGGATGCGGGCCACCACCTGGATCCAGATCGTCAAGGCGTTCCTGCTGCTCGCCGGCTCGGTGCTGCTCACCGCGCTGCTGCTGGCCCGCTTCCACGGGGACGTGCCGGAGCTGATGCGCCAGGCCGCCGACCACAGCGGCGCCGGGCGGCGCTACCTGGAGCCGGGGCTCAAGTACGGCGGGAGCCTCACCAGCCGGCTGGACTTCGTCAGCCTGGGCCTGGCCCTGGTACTGGGCACCGCGGGGCTGCCGCACATCCTCTCCCGCTTCTACACCGTGCCCACCGCGCGGGCCGCCCGCCGCTCGACGATGTGGGCGATCGGGCTGGTCGGCGGGTTCTACCTGATGGCCATCGCACTGGGCCTGGGCGCCACCGCACTGGTCGGCTCGGCCGACGTCCGGGCGGCCAACCCGGCGGGCAACACCGCCGTGCCGCTGCTGGCGCTGGTCCTCGGCGGGGGCAACGGGAGCACCGGGGGCGTGGTGCTGTTCGCGCTGATCTCGGCGATCGCCTTCGCCACCATCCTGGCCGTGGTCGCCGGGCTGACGCTGGCCTCCTCCGCCGCCTTCGCCCACGACATCTGGGCGGGCGCCTGGCGCGGGCGTCCCCGGCGGCGCCGCGCCGCCGTCCCGCAGCCGCGCGCCACGGCGGGCCCGGCCACCGAGCGGGACGAGGTCGGCGTGGCGCGGCTCGCCGCGGTGGCGATCGGGGCGGTGGCGATCGCCCTCAGCCTCTTCGCCCAGCAGCTGAACGTGGCCTTCCTGGTCGGCCTGGCCTTCGCCGTGGCCGCCTCGGCGAACCTGCCGGTCCTGCTGTTCAGCCTGTTCTGGAAGCGGTTCACCGTCCGCGGCGCGGTCTGGTCGGTGTACGGCGGGCTGATCCCGGCGGTGCTGCTGGTGGTGTTCTCGCCGGTGGTCTCCGGCAGCCCGGCCGCCCTGTTCCCGGGGGTGGACTTCCACTGGTTCCCGCTGGAGAACCCCGGGCTGGTCTCCATCCCGCTCGGCTTCCTGGCCGGCTGGCTCGGCACGGTCACCTCGGCGGAACCGGCCGACGCGGACCGCTACGCCGAGCTGGAGGTCCGCTCGCTGACCGGCACCGGCGCGGCCTGAGCGACCGGCCCAGGCGGCCGACACCCGGTCACCCCCTCGATGACGGCCCCGCGCCACCCCCACGGACGCGGGGCCGTCACCGCCCCCGGCGCCCCGGACACCGTCCCCGCCCGGCGCCCGTCACACCTCCCGGACCGCCGCCACGTCCATCCGCGACGGCAGCCCCGCCGCCTTCCCGCAGCTCTCCGGGCGCGCCGGCGCGCTCGCCCCCTCGACCACCTCGACCTCCCACCCCCGGCCGTCCTCGTGCCGCACGCCGATCAGCCAGCGCCCCTCACCGGCCGGCCGCTGCGCCACCGTCAGCACGTCCACCCGGGTCTCGCCGGTGGCCAGACGCACCGCGTGCTCGGCCGCCTGCCCCGGACGGTCCCAGCCCGAGCAGCCCCGCGAGAACTCCGGCACCAGGTGCCCCGAGGCCGTCGCCGCCAGCACCTCCTTGGCGCTCTCCGGCGTCAGCCGCCCGTACGCGTAGCCGTACGGCAGCACCAGCATGGTGGGGGAGAACCGGTGACCACCCAGATGGGTCACCTCCCAGACCTCGCTGTGGCCGGCCGACACCAGTTGCGCCGCCAGCGGACGGCCCAGCAGCGCGCAGCAGCGGTCCCGCCGCCCGTTGGTGCACACCAGGGCCACCGGCCCGCCCACGTGCTCGGTGCCCAGCCCGCCGTGCGCGCCCGTACCCAGCGCCGCGAAGTCCAGCCCGAGCAGTTCCGCCGGATCCGCCACCGACGTCCGGCGCACCCAGCCCCGGCCTGGCACCGTGTGCGCGACGATCACCTCGTGCCGCGGCTCCGGCAGGCAGTCCGCGTGCCGGCCCGGCCGGCGGATCAGCGCCACCCGCACCCCGGTGCCCTCGGCCGCCGCCTCCAGCGCCCGCCCGACGGCCGCGTCCAGATGGCTCTCGGCCAGCGCCTTCGCGCCCCACGGACCGTTCTGCTCCACCAGTAGCCAGGTGGTGGCGGTGGCCGCGGTCGCGGCCAGCGGCTCGGCGAGTTCGCGCGACAACGTCGTACAGGTGCTCACGCAGGCAAGGCTACCCTTGGCCCCCCGCCATGACGCGGCGACGACCCCGGCCGCGACACGGCGACGACCCCCGGACGCGCCCGCCCACGGCACGCGCACCGGGCCACGACACGGCGAGGGGGACACCGCACCCGGTGCCCCCCTCGCCGACGCGAACCGTTACGCCGGGCCCGCGACCACCGCGATCGGCGTCGTCACCGGCGTACCCGAACCGTCCCGGCGCGGGTCGCGCTCCGGCAGGTCCACCGGCGCGCCCTTGTCCGTCGCCGCCCGGGCCGGCGCCGCACCCGCCCACGCGAACGCCAGACCGTCCTCACCGCGCAGGAACCGCTGGCAGCGCACCCCACCGGTGGCCCGGCCCTTGCGCGGGTACAGCTCGAACGGGGTGACCTTCCACGAGGACTGCGCCTCACCCGTCAGCGTGCCCTCGGCCGCCGCCACCGAGACCACCACCGCGTCCGCCGCCGGGTCCACCGCCGTGAACGACAGCACCCGGGCCCCGTCCGCCAGCTTGATCCCCGCCATGCCACCCGCCGGACGGCCCTGCGGACGCACCTGACCCGCCGGGTACCGCAGCAGCTGGGCGTCCGAGGTGATGAAGACCAGGTCCTCCTCGCCGGTGCGCAGCTCGACCGCGCCCACCAGCTCGTCACCCTCCTTGAGGGCGATCACCTCGAACTCGTCCTTGTTCGCCGGCCACTCCGGCACCACCCGCTTCACCACACCCTGCAGCGTGCCCAGCGCCAGACCCGGCGAGGACTCGTCCAGGGTGGTCAGCGCCAGCGCCCGCTCCCCGGCCTCCAGCCGCAGGAACTCGCCCACCGCCGCGCCGCCCGCCAGGTTCGGCGAAGGCGTCGGCGGCAGCGCCGGCAGATCGATCACCGGCAGCCGCAGCACCCGGCCCGCCGAGGTCACCACCCCCACGTCCGCCCGCGCCGTCGCCGGCACCGCCGACACCACCAGATCGTGCTTCGCGCGCTTCTCCGACAGCTCGAACGGCTCGCCGTCCGCCGTCCGCGCCAGCAGACCCGTCGACGACAGCAGCACCCGGCACGGGTCGTCCGCGACCTCCAGCGGCACCGCCAGCGCCGCCGACGGCACCGCGCCCGCCTCCAGCAGCACCGTGCGCCGCTCGGTGCCGAACTGCTTCGCCACCGCGCCCAGCTCGCCCGACACCACGCTGCGCAGCTTGTTGTCCGACTCCAGGATCTCCGTCAGGTCCGCGATCTCCGAGATCAGCTTCGCCTGCTCGCCCTCCAGCTCCACCCGGTCGAAACGGGTCAGCCGCCGCAGCGGGGTGTCCAGGATGTACCCGGTCTGCGTCTCCGACAGGCCGAAGCGCTCCATCAGCCGCTCCTTGGCCTGCGCCGCGTCGTCGCTGGAGCGGATGATCGCGATGACCTCGTCGATGTCGACCAGCGCGATCAGCAGACCCTCGACCAGGTGCAGCCGCTCCTGGCGCTTGCGGCGGCGGAAGTCGCTGCGCCGGCGCACCACCGTGAAGCGGTGGTCGACGTAGACCTCCAGCAGCTCCTTCAGGCCCAGCGTCAGCGGCTGCCCGTCCACCAGCGCCACGTTGTTGATGCCGAAGGTCTCCTCCATCGGCGTCAGCTTGTAGAGCTGCTCCAGCAGCGCCTCCGGCACGAAGCCGTTCTTGACCTCGATCACCAGCCGCAGGCCGTGCTCACGGTCGGTCAGGTCCTTGACGTCCGCGATGCCCTGCAGCTTCTTCGCGTTGACCAGGTCCTTGATCTTGGAGATCACCTTCTCCGGACCGACGTTGTACGGCAGCTCGGTGACCACGATGCCCTTGCGCCGGGCCGTCACCGCCTCCACCGACACCGTCGCCCGGATCTTGAAGGTCCCGCGACCCGACTCGTACGCGTCCCGGATCCCCGACAGACCCACGATCCGCCCGCCGGTCGGCAGGTCCGGACCCGGCACGAACCGCATCAGGGTGTCGAGGTCCGCGTTCGGGTGCTTGATCAGGTGCCGGGCGGCCGCCACCACCTCCGCCAGGTTGTGCGGCGGCATGTTGGTCGCCATGCCGACCGCGATCCCCGTCGCGCCGTTCACCAGCAGGTTCGGGAACGCGGCCGGCAGCGCCAGCGGCTCCTGCTCGCTGCCGTCGTAGTTCGGACCGAAGTCGACGGTGTCCTCGTGGATCGACTCCACCATCGCCATCGACGCCGCGGTCAGCCGCGACTCGGTGTAGCGCATCGCCGCCGGCGGGTCGTCGTTGCCCAGCGAACCGAAGTTCCCGTGCCCGTCGATCAGCGGCAGCCGCATCGAGAACGGCTGCGCCATCCGGACGACCGAGTCGTAGATCGACGCGTCACCGTGCGGGTGCAGCCGCCCCATCACCTCGCCCACCAGGCGGGCGCACTTCACGTGCCCGCGCTCCGGACGCAGGCCCATCTCGTTGGCCTGGTACAGGATGCGCCGGTGCACCGGCTTCAGACCGTCCCGCGCGTCGGGCAGCGCACGCGAGTAGATCACCGAGTAGGCGTACTCCAGGAAGGAGCCCTGCATCTCGTCCACGACGTCGACGTCGAGGATCCGCTCCTCGAATTCTCCGGGCGGCGGGGTCTGCGAACTGCGGCGGGCCATCGCGGCGGGGCTCCCTTGCGTGTCGTCTGCGTCGTCTGCTTCGTCGTCCATCAGGGCTCAGCGCCCCCATTGTGACCCCTCCCGCCGACACACCCCGCCAGCGGGCCTCTTCCGCCCCTGGCGAACGCCCGGTCCGCGCGGACACATCCACGCCCCCCGCGCGTTGCACCACAATGGGGGACGCCACACGAAGCCCCGATCTCGACGACGGGAAGGACCCGAGCGCATGGCCCACCCGGCCCCTGCCTCCACCCGAGGCATCGCCATCACCGAGCACCGCCTGGCCAACGGCCTGCGCGTCGTCCTCTCCGAGGACCACCTCACGCCGGTCGCCGCCGTCTGCCTCTGGTACGACGTGGGCTCCCGCCACGAGGTCAAGGGCCGCACCGGACTCGCCCACCTCTTCGAACACCTGATGTTCCAGGGCTCGGCCAACGTCTCCAACAACGGCCACTTCGAGCTCGTCCAGGGCGCCGGCGGCTCCCTCAACGGCACCACCAGCTTCGAGCGCACCAACTACTTCGAGACCATGCCCGCCCACCAGCTGGAGCTCGCCCTCTGGCTGGAGGCCGACCGCATGGGCTCCCTGCTCGTCGCCCTCGACGACGCCTCCATGGAGAACCAGCGCGACGTCGTCAAGAACGAGCGCCGCCAGCGCTACGACAACGTCCCGTACGGCACCGCCTTCGAGAAGCTCACCGCGCTCTCGTTCCCCGACGGCCACCCGTACCACCACACCCCGATCGGCTCCATGGCCGACCTCGACGCCGCCACGCTGGAGGACGCCCGCGCGTTCTTCCGCACCTACTACGCGCCGAACAACGCCGTCCTCTCCGTCGTCGGCGACATCGACCCCGAGCAGACCATCGCCTGGGTCGAGAAGTACTTCGGCAGCATCCCCGGCCACGACGGCAAGCAGCCCCCGCGCGACGGCACCCTCCCCGACACCATCGGCCGCGAGATCCGCGAACTCATCCACGAGGACGTCCCCTCGCGCGCCCTGATGGCCGCCTACCGCCTCCCGCACGACGGCACCCGCGAGGCCGACGCCGCCGACCTCGCCCTCACCATCCTCGGCAGCGGCGAGTCCAGCCGGCTCTACAACCGCCTCGTCCGCCGTGACCGCACCGCCGTCGCCGCCGGCTTCGGCCTGCTGCGCCTCGCCGGCGCCCCCAGCCTCGGCTGGCTCGACGTCAAGACCTCCGGCGACGCCACCATCGAGCAGATCGAGGCCGCCGTCGACGAGGAGCTCGCCCGCTTCGCCGCCGAGGGCCCCACCCCCGCCGAACTGGAGCGCGCCCAGGCCCAGATCGAGCGCGAGTGGCTCGACCGGCTCACCACCGTGGCCGGCCGCGCCGACGAACTCTGCCGCTACGCCGTCCTGTTCGGCGACCCCGGGCTGCTCAACGAGGCACTCGGCAAGGTGCTCGACGTCACCGCCGAGGAGGTCCAGGCCGTCGCCGAGGCACGCCTGCACCCCCGGAACCGGGCCGCCCTGGTCTACGAGCCCACCGCCGCGGACGACGACGCCGCCGACGAGAACGCCGACGCCGAGGAGGCCGCCGAATGAGCAACGACCACGCCCCCGCCATGACCTTCCACCCCCAGCCGCAGCCCGGCACCCCCAGCCCCTGGGCCTTCCCCGCCCCCGAGCGCACCGCCCTCGGCAACGGGATCACCGTGCTGCACTGCCACCGCCCCGGCCAGCAGCTGGTCGCCGTCGACGTCCTGCTCGACGTCCCGCTCGCCGCCGAGCCCGAGGGCCTCGACGGCGTCGCGAGCATCCTCGCCCGCGCGCTCAGCGAGGGCACCGACACCCTCACCGCCGAGGAGTTCGCCGCCGAGCTGGAGCGCGCCGGCGCCACCCTCGACGCCCACGCCGACCACCCCTGCGTCCGCGTCTCGCTGGAGGTCCCCGCCTCCCGCCTGCAGCGCGGACTCACCCTGCTCGGCGACGCCCTGCGCGCCCCCGCCCTGCCCCAGGACGAGATCGAGCGGCTGGTCGCCAACCGCCTCGACGAGATCGTCCACGAGCAGGCCAACCCGGCCCGCCGCGCCGCCAAGGCCCTCTACGCCGAGCTCTTCGAGGCCGGAGACCGCCTCTCCCGCCCCCGCGCCGGCACCACCGAGACGGTCAAGACCATCGACCGCCCCGCCGTCCAGGCCTTCTACGACGCCCACGTCCGCCCGGCCACCACCACCGTCGTCGTGGTCGGCGACCTCACCGGCACCGACCTGCCCGCCCTGCTGGAGTCCACCCTCGGCACCTGGACCGCCGGGACCGCCACCCCCAGCCGCCACGCCGCCGTCACCGCCGACGACACCGGCCGCGTGATCATCGTCGACCGGCCCGGCTCCGTGCAGACCCAGCTGCTCATCGGCCGCATCGGCCCGGACCGCCACGACCCCGCCTGGGCCGCCCAGATCCTCGGCACCTACTGCCTCGGCGGCACCCTCACCTCCCGCCTCGACCGCGTCCTGCGCGAGGAGAAGGGCTACACGTACGGCGTCCGGGCCTTCGCCCAGCCGCTGCGCTCGGCCGCCGACGGCTCCGGCCGCGCCCTGCTCGCCATCAGCGGCTCGGTGGACACCGCCTCCACGGCCCCGGCGCTCGCCGACACCTGGACCATCCTGCGCACCCTGGCCGCCGAGGGCCTGACCGACGCCGAGCGCGACGAGGCCGTGCAGTTCCTGGTCGGCGTCGCCCCGCTCAAGTACGAGACCGCCGGCTCGGTCGCCGGCACCCTCGCCGACCAGGTCGAGCAGCACCTGCCGGACGACTACCAGGCCGAGGTCTACCGGCAGCTCGCCGAGCTGCCCACCGCCGCCGCCACCGAGGCCGTCGTCGCGGCCTTCCCGCCGGAGCGCCTGGTCACCGTGCTGGTCGGCGACGCCGCCGAGATCGCCGACCCGGTGCGCAAGCTGGGCATCGGCGAGGTCACCGTCGTCACCACCTGACCGGCCGCGGCCCGGGGCCCGGTGGAGCTTCCGCTCCGCCGGGCCCCGCGCGTTTTATTGCCTTGCGGGGCCGGGTCCGGACATGGGTAGATGTCCCGGCACACACACGTACGAAATGACGAAGGGGGGCGATCACCATGCGGGTCGAGCGACGGATACCAGGCTCCCCGAGGTCCTACGCCCCCGGGTGTGCCAGGACCGCCTGAGCGCGGTCCACCCCAGGACTTCCACCCGAGCCGCACCGGGTTCCCTCGCGCGGCATCCACCTACGCTTGAACCAGTCGACCCCTGGAGGTCGTTCACCATGTCGTACACCGAGGTACCCGGCATCCGCGTCCCGATCCGGATGTGGACCGACCCGGCCACCGTCGAGGGCCAGGCCATGCAGCAGCTGCGCAACATCAGCTCGCTGCCCTGGCTGCACGGCCTCGCCGTGATGCCGGACGTCCACCTGGGCAAGGGCGCGACCGTCGGTTCCGTGATCGCCATGAAGGGCGCGGTCTGCCCGGCCGCGGTCGGTGTGGACATCGGCTGCGGGATGAGCGCGGTGAAGACCTCGCTCACCGCCAAGGACCTGCCCGACGACCTGTCCCGCCTGCGCTCCAAGATCGAGCAGGCCATCCCGGTCGGCCGCGGCCTGCACAGCGACCCGGTCGACCCGGGCAAGCTCCACGGCTTCTCCACCGCCGGCTGGGACGACTTCTGGCAGCGCTTCGACGGCATCGCCGAGGACGTGAAGTGGCGCCGCGAGCGGGCGGCGCAGCAGATGGCGACGCTCGGCGGCGGAAATCACTTCATCGAAGTATGTGTTGATAGCACCGGTGCGGTCTGGCTGATGCTGCACTCCGGTTCGCGCAACATCGGCAAGGAGCTCGCGGAGCACCACATGGGCGTCGCGCAGTCCCTGCCGCACAACCAGGGCCTGATCGACCGCGACCTCGCGGTGTTCATCGCGGACACCCCGCAGATGGCGGCCTACCGGCAGGACCTCTTCTGGGCGCAGGAGTACGCCAAGAACAATCGGGCGGTCATGATGGCGCTCTTCCAGGACGTGCTCCGGCGGGAGTTCCCGCGGGCGAAGGTCGCCTTCGACGAGGTGATCAGCTGCCACCACAACTACGTGTCGGAGGAGCGGTACGACGGCGTGGACCTGCTGGTGACCCGCAAGGGCGCGATCAAGGCGGGTTCCGGCGACTACGGCATCATCCCGGGCTCGATGGGCACCGGCTCGTACATCGTGCGGGGCCTCGGCAACGCGGCCGCGTACAACTCCGCCTCGCACGGCGCCGGCCGCAAGATGAGCCGCAACGCCGCCAAGAAGCGCTTCACCACGCACGACCTGGCCGAGCAGACCAAGGGCGTGGAGTGCCGTAAGGACAGCGGCGTGGTCGACGAGATCCCGGGTGCGTACAAGTCGATCGAGAAGGTCATCGAGCAGCAGCGCGACCTGGTCGAGGTGGTCGCACATCTGAAGCAGGTCGTCTGCGTCAAGGGCTGAGCCCGGGCGCGACCGGCGCGGAACGCGCGAGGGCCCGCATCCCGGAAGGGGTGCGGGCCCTCGTCGTGGCGTGGTGGGGTCAGGCGGCGGCGGGGAGCTCGTCGAGGCCTTCGGCGACCAGCTTGGCGAGGCGGTCGAGGGCTTCGTCGGCGCCCTCGGCGTCGGAGGCGAGGACGATCTCGTCGCCGCCCTGGGCGCCGAGGCCGAGCAGACCGAGCATGGAGGCGGCGTTGACCGGGGTGCCGCCCGGCTTGGCGATGGTGATCGGGACACCGGTGGCCGTCACGGCACGGACGAAGACGGAGGCGGGACGGGCGTGCAGGCCCTCGGGCCAACCGATGGTGACGCGGCGCTCAGCCATGAGACGTGCCTTTCCGGTAATGCTGGTCACGGCCGTGCTCGGGGTGGCGGCCATGTTGTCTAGACCAGTGTTGCACGCGGGGGACCCGTCCGAGCAGCCCCGTTCGGGACTTGTGATTGTTTCTTTCAGAGGCATAACCCCCGGCCAGTGGCCCTGTTCGCGCGCTGAGCCCCACCCTGCCGTGGGTGCGCGCCCGGCGCCATTCGGCCCGCCGCCGGTTAACCTGACGCACGTGGACGACTCCTCGGTACCGCCGCGACAGGACCCGAAGCAGGCCCCGGAGCGGGGCGGCGCGCCGCAGCAGCCGGACTACCCGCAGCACTGGGAGGCCGACATCCTGCTGCGCGACGGCGGCACGGCCCGGATCCGGCCGATCACCCCGGAGGACGCCCAGCGGCTGGTGGAGTTCTACGAGCAGGTCTCCGACCAGTCCAAGTACTTCCGCTTCTTCGCCCCCTACCCGCGGCTGTCCGACAAGGACGTCCGCCGCTTCACCCACCACGACTTCGTGAACCGGGTGGGCCTGGCCGTGGTGGTCCGCGACCACTTCATCGCGACCGTCCGTTACGACCGGATCGACGCCGAGGGCCGCCCCTCCGACACCGGTACCGACGCCGAGGTGGCCTTCCTGGTGCAGGACGCCCACCAGGGCCGCGGGGTGGCCTCGGCCCTGCTGGAGCACATCGCGGCGGTGGCGCAGGAGCGGGGCATCCGGCGCTTCCAGGCCGAGGTGCTGCCGGAGAACCGCAAGATGGTGAAGGTCTTCACCGACGCCGGCTACACCCAGCGCCGCAGCTTCGCCGACGGCGTGGTGCACCTGGAGTTCGACCTGGAGCCGACCGCCGCCTCGCTCGCGGTGATGCGGGCCCGCGAGCACCGGGCGGAGGCCCGTTCGGTGCAGCGCCTGCTCACCCCCCGTTCGGTGGCGGTGCTCGGGGTGTCGCGCAACCCGCAGACGGTAGGCCGGGCGATCCTGCGCGACGTGCTGGCCGGCGCCGAGGGCCCGGTGTACGCGGTGAACCGCAACGCCCCGCCCGGGACCGAGCTGGACGGGGTCCCGGTGTGGCGTTCGCTGCTGGACATCCCCGGCCCGGTGGACCTCGCGGTGATCGCGGTCCCGGCCGGCGCCGTCCCCGCGGCCGTCGCGGACTGCGGAGCGCACGGGGTGCAGGGCCTGGTGGTGGTCACCGCCGGGTACGCGGAGACCGGTCCGGAGGGCCGCGACCGCCAGCGGGCGCTGGTCCGGCAGGCGCGGGCCGCCGGGATGCGGGTGCTCGGCCCGAACGCGTTCGGCCTGATCAACACCGATCCCGAGCACCCGTTGAACGCCAGCCTGGCCCCGGTGCTGCCGGAGCGCGGCGGGTTCGGGATCTTCTGCCAGTCCGGCGCGATCGGGGTGGCCCTGCTGGAGGCCGCGCACCGCCGGGGCCTGGGCGTCTCCTCCTTCGCCTCGGTCGGCAACCGCTCCGACGTCTCCGGCAACGACTTCCTGCAGTACTGGGCGGAGGACCCGGCCACCGAGGTGGTGCTGCTGTACCTGGAGTCCTTCGGCAACCCGCGCAAGTTCACCCGGATCGCCCGCCGGCTGGCCGCCGTCAAGCCGGTCGTGGTGGTCAAGGGCGCCCGGCACACCGGCAGCCTGCCGCCCGGCCACGCGGTGCCGGCCACCGCGAGCGGACTGCGCGACGCGACCGTGGACGCGCTGTTCCAGCAGGCGGGGGTGACCCGGGTGGACACCATCACCGAGCTGTACGACACCGGTGAGCTGCTCGCCCTGCAGCCGCTGCCGCCCGGCGACCGGGTCGCGGTGGTCGGCAACTCCGACTCGCTCGGCCTGCTCACCCACGACGCCTGCCTCAGCGCCGGGCTGCGCCCGCGCACCCCGGTGGACCTGACCACCGGCGCGACCGGCGAGAACTTCCGGATCGCCCTGGACGTGGCCCTGGGGGATCCCGGGGTGGACGCGGTGATCGCCGTGGCCATCCCGCCGATCGGCACCTCGGCACACGCCTTCATGGGGGGCCGGCTGACCGCGCCGGACGATCCGGAGGTGGGCTCCGACGATCCCGAGATCGCCGCCGCGCTGCTCGAAGCCGGTGACCGAGCCCGGCAGTTGGGCAAGCCGCTGGTGCTGGCCCACCTGGCGCTGACCGATCTGCCGGCCCGGCTGCGGCCGGGCGGAATCCCCGCCTACCCGGCGCCCGAGCGGGCCGTCCGCGCCCTGGCGCACGCCGCCCACTACGCCGACTGGCGCCGCCGGTCCGTCGCCGCCGAGGAGACCGCCCGCGTCCCCGAGCTGGAGGGGATCGACGAGGCCGCGGCCCGCGCCCGGGTGGAGGCGGCGCTCAGCACCCGTACCGCGGTCGCCGCCCGGACCCAGCCGGGCGGGGCGCGGATCACCCTGGCGGACGCCGACGCGGCCGCGCTGCTGGCGCACTACGGCATCGACGTCTCCCCGGCGCTGCCCGCGCCGGACGAGGGGTCGGCCGTCCGGGCGGCCGCCGCGCTCGGCTACCCGGTGGCGCTCAAGGCGACCGCCCCGCACCTGCGCCACCGCCCGGACCTGGGCAGCGTCCGTCTCGACCTGACCGGCGAGCCGGGCCTGCGCCGGGCCCACCGGGAGCTGGACGCGCTGCTCGGCGGCGCGGCCCAGGCGGCGCTGGTGGTGCAGCGGCTCGCGCCGCGCGGGGTGGACACCGTGATCGGCGCCACGCTCGACCCGGCGGCGGGGGCGATCCTCTCCTTCGGGCTGGCGGGTGCGCCCGCCGAGCTGCTCGGCGACGTGGCGCACCGGCTGGTGCCGGCCACCGACCAGGACGTGGCGTCGCTGATCCGCGAGGTCCGGGCGTCGCCGCTGCTGTTCGGCTGGCGGGGTGCCGAGGCGGTGGACACCGACGCGCTGGAGGAGGTGCTGCTGCGGGTGTCGCGGCTGGTGGACGAGGTCCCGGAGGTGGCGTCGGTGGACCTCGAACCGGTGGTCGTGGCCCCGCACGGGCTGACGATCCTGGGGGCGCGGGTGCGGTTGGCGCCGCTCCCGGTGCGCAGCGATCTGGGCCCGCGCGCCATGAGCACGCTGTAACCTTCCTAGGTTGCGCCCTGCTCGGGGGCGCTGTCGTCCGGAGCGGAGCGCCCACACCGCCCGCTTCGTCGGCGGACCATGCCAGGATGGAGTTATGGCGAAGACCGGTACCACCACTCAGGACCTGCGCTCGGCGATCGAGCGCAGCGGCTACTACCCCGCTCTGGTCTCCGAGGCGGTCGAGTCCGCGGTGGGCCCTGAGCCGATCAGCTCCTACCTGGTGCACCAGGAGACCACCTTCGACGCGAACGAGGTGCGCCGGCACGTGACGGTGCTGGTGCTGACCCCGACCCGCTTCGTGGTGAGCCACACCGACGAGCAGTCGGGCGACGCGGGCAGCCCGGTGCCGTACGCGACGACGTCCACGGAGAGTGTGCGGCTGGACCGGATCGGCTCGGTGGTGGTGAGCCGGATGGTGGCGAACCCGGAGACGTACACCCCGGGCACGCTGCCGCGCGAGGTGGTGCTGACCATCGGGTGGGGCGCGGTGCAGCGGCTGGACCTGGAGCCGGCCGGCTGCTCGGACCCGAACTGCGACGCGGACCACGGCTACACCGGCTCGGCGACGGCTGACGACCTGTCACTGCGGGTCAGCGAGGCTGGCGACGGGCCGGAGACGGTGGCCCAGGCGCTGGTGTTCGCGCGGGCGCTGTCCGAGGCGACGATCGTCAACGGTCCGCGGGTCTGAGCCGGCCCGGGCCGCCGGGAAGATCCAGAGCAGCACCGCCGGACCCCGCACCGCCAGAGCGGCGGCGCCGGATCCAGCACCGCCAGAGCAGTAACGCCAGAGCAGGGAAGCCAGACTCCGCACGATGTCCTTCGCACCGGCCGACGGCCATGACTCCTTCGAGATCCTCGATCCCGCGACCGCTCCGGCGCCGCCGTACGGCGGTGGTTCGCTGAGCGACCTGCTGCCCTCGGTGGCGGCGGGACTCGGTGTGCCCGGGTTCACCGCGGCGCTGCCGATCGCGCCGGCCGACCGGGTGGTGGTGTTCCTGGTCGACGGGCTCGGCTGGGAGCTGCTGCTGCGGCATCCGGAGTACGCGCCGTTCCTGTCCTCGCTGGCCGGCAGTTCGCTGGGCGGCACCGGCCGGCCGCTGACGGCGGGCTTCCCGTCGACCACGGCGACCTCGCTGGCCTCGGTGGGCACCGGGACGCCGCCGGGTCTGCACGGGCTGGCCGGGTACACGGTGGCCGTGCCGGGCGCGGGCTACCTGATGAACCAGCTGCGCTGGCAGCCGCACACCGATCCGGGGGTCTGGCAGCCGTACCCGACGGTCTTCGAGCGGACGCACGCGGCGGGGGTGGCGACCGCGCAGGTGTCCTCGCCGCTGTTCGCGCAGACCCCGCTGACCAGGGTGGCGCTGTCGGGCGGTTCCTTCCTCGGCCGGACGACCGGTGAGGAGCGGATGGACCGGGCGGCGCGCTGGCTGGCCGAGCACGACCGGGCGCTCGTGTACACGTACGTCAGCGAGCTGGACGGCGCGGGTCACCGCTTCGGGGTGGATTCCGACGAGTGGCGGATGACGCTGGACTCGGTGGACCGGCTGGCGCGGCGGCTCGCCGAGCAGCTGCCGCCGCGGTCGGCGATGTACGTGACGGCCGACCACGGCATGATCGACATCGCGCCGGAGGACCGGGTCGACTTCGACGAGGACTGGGAGCTGGGCGCGGGGGTCGCGCTGCTCGGCGGGGAGGGCCGGGCCCGGCACGTGTACGCGGTGCCGGGGGCGGCCGCCGATGTGCACACGGTGTGGAGCGAGGTGCTCGGCGACCGGATGTGGGTGGCGACCCGGGACGAGGCGATAGCGGCGGGCTGGTTCGGCCCGGTGGTGGACGAGCGGGTGTACCACCGGATCGGCGACGTGGTCGCCGCCGCCCGGGACGACATCGCGGTGATCGCCTCCCGCAACGAGCCGGGGGAGTCCTCGATGATCGGCCTGCACGGGTCGATGACCCCGGTCGAGCAGTTCGTGCCGCTGCTCGAAATCCGTGCCTGAACCTTCCTCCTCTGAAAGGCCTTCGCTCCACCCATGGCTGAACTGGTGTTCTTCTCGGGCACGATGGACTGCGGCAAGTCGACGCTCGCGCTCCAGATGGACCACAACCACGCGGCGCGCGGCCGGCAGGGGATCATCCTGACCCGCAACGACCGGGCCGGGGCGGCGACCCTCTCCAGCCGGCTGGGCCTGCGCGCGGGCGCGGTCGAGGTGACCGACGACTTCGACTTCCACCACCACGTGGTGCACAAGCTCTCGGCGGGCGGCCGGGTGGACTACCTGATCTGCGACGAGGCCCAGTTCTTCGCCGCCGAGCAGGTCGACCAGCTGGCCCGGGTGGTGGACGAACTCGGCATCGACGTCTACACGTTCGGCATCACCACGGACTTCCGCACCAAGCTGTTCCCCGGCTCCCAGCGCCTGATCGAGCTGGCCGACCGGGTGGAGGTGCTCCAGGTCGAGGCGCTGTGCTGGTGCGGTGCCCGGGCCACCCACAACGCCCGTACGGTGGGCGGGGTGATGGTGGTCGAGGGCGCCCAGGTGGTGATCGGCGACATCTCGGTCAGCGAGGACGAGGTCGGCTACGAGGTGCTCTGCCGCCGCCACCACCGCCGTCGGCTGACCTCGGCCACGGCCCGGGTCTCGGTGCTCTCCCCGGACGTGCTGCCCTTCGAGGAGCAGCAGGTCTAGACGAGTAGTTCCGAAGTCGGCTGGCTTTGCTGGTTCTGCTCCGGACACGCAGGAAGGGTGTCCAGCATTCGGGTTGTGACGACCGAAGAGC
>NZ_JBSGFD010000144.1:0-23203 GCF_053603215.1 Kitasatospora sp. NPDC004240
GACGCCGGCGCCACCGTCGCCACCCACCTCTTCAACGCCATGCCCGGCATCGCCCACCGCGCCCCCGGCCCCATCGTGGCCCTGCTGGAGGACGAGCGCGTCACCGTCGAGCTCATCAACGACGGCGTGCACCTGCACCCCTCCGTCCTCGACCTCGCCTACGCCGCCGCCGGCGCCTCCCGCGTCGCCCTGATCACCGACGCCATGGGCGCCGCCGGCATGGGCGACGGCCTCTACCCCCTCGGCCCCCTCCAGGTCGAGGTCGAGGACGGCGTGGCCCGGCTGGTCGAGGGCGGCGCGATCGCGGGCTCCACGCTCACCCTGGACGTGGCGTTCAAGCGCTCGGTGACCGTCAACGGCCTGACCCTCAACCAGGCCGTCGAATCGCTCTCCGCCGTCCCCGCCCGGCTGCTCGGCCTGGCCGACCGGATCGGCTCCCTGGAGACCGGCAAACTCGCCGACCTGGTGGTCCTCGACTCCGCCACCCACGACCTGGTCGCCGTGATGCGCCACGGCGAGTGGATCACCGGCGCCGACCGCTTCGACGTGGTCAAGCCGGCCTGAGCGCCCCGCGAACGCCGACGGCCGCCCGTCCCCCGAGGGGGCGGGCGGCCGTCGCGCACGGGATCAGTTGGGGGTCACCGTGATCTGGTCGACCAGCACCGAACCGCCGCCACCCGCCGGGACGGCGATGGTCACGGTGTTCGAGCCCGACTGGAGCTGCGGCAGTATGTACGTGTTGTACCAGGAGTTCGCGGCGTCGTTGCCCGGCGCGTAGTTCTTGAACTCGATGCCGCCCTCCCGGTCCTTGCCGTTGACCGCGACGCTCGCCCTGAGGCTGCCGCCCGGGTTGCTGAAGTGCAGCGAGAACTTGTACGTCCCGGCCGCCGGCACCTCGCCGGTCCAGGTCACCGAGCCGCCCGGCTGGAGCGTCAGGTAGCTGCCGTCCGCCGACTTGGCGCCCTTGACGCTGTTGCCCGAGGGGGCGTTCTGGCCCTGCAGCTGGGAGGCGTCGGTGACGCCCTGCGCCGAGGCGGTCGCCGTCGAGCTGGCCGAGGAGCCGGCGGACGGGCTGGCGCCCGAGGAGCTCGGGGTGACCGCGGCCGTCGTGGAGGCGCCGCCCTTGGCCTTCTTGTCGTCGTCCCCGCCGCCGGTGGACAGCGCGATGCCCGCGCCGATCGCGACCGCCGCGATCACCGCCACCGCGCCGATCACCGCGCCCTTGCTGCGGCCGCCGCCCGGCCGCTCGTCACCCGGCCGCGGCCGGGAACGCTCGGCGTAGCGGGTCTGCGTGGTGGGCGCCTCGCCCGGGTACCCGGGCTGCTGCGCCGGGTAGGGCTGCTGCTGCGGCTGCTGGCCGTACGGCGGGTACGGCTGCTGGACCCGCGGCTGCTGCCCGTACTGGGCGCGCCCGACCTCCATCGGCCGGCTGTACGACGTGCGCGGCACGCCCTGCTGCGGGTCGCCCGACTGCGCGGGCGCGCCGTCGGCCGGGCGGTAGAGGTAGCCGAAGGGATCGTCGTCCTGCGGTGCACCGCCCTCCGGGCTCTCGGGCACTCCGTTGCTGCCGGTCGTCACGGTGGTCACTCCCCGTCGCGGTGCGCCGCCCGGCTTCCGTGCCGCCGACGCGAATGATGACTCGTTCCCGGGAACCCTACCTGTCGCCACCACCGGCTCGGAAAGACCCCTTGACAACCCGCGAGTAGCTTCCGCCCGGACGGGCCGTCCGCGGGCCCGCGCGTCAGCCCGCCCGCCGGTGCGAGCGCTCGCCGCGCGCGCCCCGTACCGCGCCGCCCCGGGCCCGCTTCTCGTCGTACATCCGCTCGTCGGCCGTGTGCAGGACCTCCTCGATGCTCATCCCGCAGCCCGCCCAGCCGATGCCCAGGCTGACCCCGACCCGCATCGCCCGGCCGTCGATCCGCATCGGCGGGATGATCGCGTTGCGCAGCCGGTGCGAGAGGTCCTTGGCCTCCTCCCGGCCGATGCCGTCGGCCAGCACCACGAACTCGTCCCCGCCGAGCCGGGCCACCGTGTCGCCGTCCCGGACGGCCTGCTGGAGCCGGCGCGCGACCTCCACCAGGACGGCGTCGCCGGCGTTGTGCCCGTGCCGGTCGTTGATCAGCTTGAAGCCGTCGAGGTCGCAGAAGAGCACGGCGAGGCCCTTCTCCACCGGGGCGCCGCCGGAGCGGAAGGCGCCCGGCCAGACCTCGCCGCCCGGGGTGTGGTCGGCCGGCACCACCGCGTGGACGTGCTCGCCGTAGCCGCCCGGGCCGACCGCGTGCGCCGGCGCGTCCGGCGAGCCGTAGCCGTGCACCGGCCCGCCGTACGGCTCCAGCCCGTCCAGCACGTCGTGGGCCGCGTGCGCCGCGTACGGATCACCGCCGTACGGGGCGCCGTACCCGGCGGACGCGTAGGCGGGGGCGCCGACCGGGGCCTGCGGCTCGTTGCACAGCCGCCGTCCCAGCCGGGCCTTGAGCTCGGCGCTGTTGGGCAGGCCGGTGAGCGCGTCGTGGCTGGCCCGGTGGGCGAGCTGGAGCTCGTGGCGCTTGCGGTCCTCGATGTCCTCGACGTGGGTCAGCAGGAAGCTCGGGCCCTCGGCGGCGTCGGCGACGATCGAGTTGCGCAGGCAGACCCACTGGTAGCTGCCGTCGCGCCGGAGCAGCCGCAGCTCGGCCCGGCCGCTGTCGGCGCTGGTGCGTTCCAGCAGTTCGCGGTCCTCGGGGTGGACCAGGTCGACGAAGCGCTGCTGGCGCAGCACCGCGCGGGGCCGGCCGAGCAGCCGGCACAGGGCGTCGTTCACCCGGGTCAGCTGACCGCTGGCGGCGCCGTGCAGTTCGGTGATCGCCATCCCGCTGGGCGCGTACTCGAAGGCCTGGCGGAAGCTCTCCTCGCTGGCCCGCAGCGCCTGCTGCTCCTTCTCCAGCCGGGCCAGCGCGCGCTGCATCTCGGCGCGCAGCCGGGCGTTGCCGATCGCGATGGAGGCCTGGAGGGAGAACATCTCCAGCGCCTCGCGGGTCCAGGCGCCGGGGCGCTTGCCGCTGCGCGGGCGGTCGACGGAGAGCACGCCGAGCAGGTCGCCGCCGGCGCTGTACATCGGGGCGAGCAGACCGTCGGCGGGGTGCCAGTCGTTGGCGTAGACGGGCATCGGGCCGTCGCCGATCCAGCGCGGGATGTCGCTGGCGACCGCCCAGCCCCGGTCGTAGGGGAGGAAGCGCAGGGTGCCCCAGTGGTCGCTGACGCCGAGCAGCCGGTCCCAGGACTCGCGGGAGCCGACCTGACCGAGCAGCACGGAGGGGCCGCCCATGGCGCTCTCCTCCAGCTCCCAGACGGCCGCCACCACCAGGTCGCCGTCCGGCCGGACCAGGCTGACCGCGGCGGCGTCGAAGCCGAGCCCGTGCACCGCGCCCTCGACCACGGCCTGCAGCGTGCCCGCCAGGCTGCGGGCAGCGTTGAGGTCCGCCACGACCCGGTGCAAGGTGCGGAGGGTCGCCAGACGGACGTACGGCTCCGACTCGGCTTCCATGCGGGGGCTCCCCGGCTGCTTCGGATAGTTCTTGATTGGTTATCGTCCGATTGCCAGAAGAACTGAATCACAGGGAGCACAGCGATCGGCACGCTCGGTCAGCAATAGGCAGCCACTTGTGACTTAAATCACACGACACTAATGCGCCCTTCATCAGCTCATTCGCCCCATAACGGGACATAAGACTTCATCGGCACATTTCTCGTGGTCGGCCGCAATGGCCCCGGGCTGAAGCCGGACCGCGGCCGGGAGGACCTGCGCTTCACCCCTGGGGGTGAGCGACGCCACAGGCCGTAACCTCCCGCATCGCGGGTCCTACGACCACGGGCCGATGCCGTCACGCCCCGCCGACGACTACCGTGCGGTACGTGTACTCGTCCCCGCAGCCGGAGGCTGCCCCCCTCGCCACGCCCGACGAGTTCCGGGCGGCCCTCGGCCAGCTCGCCGCCGGGGTGAGCCTGGTGACCGTCCGCGACCCGGACGACGGCGAGGACGTCGGCATGACCGCCACGTCCTTCCTCTCGGTGTCGCTGGAGCCGCCGCTGGTGCTGATCTCGGTGCGCGAGGACTCCCGGACGGACGAGGTGCTCTCCCGCGCCGGGACCTGGGCGGTCTCGGTGCTCGCCGAGGGGCAGAAGGCGCTCGGCTCGCGGTTCGCCATGAAGGGGCGGCTCAGCGACCGGCTGCTGTTCGCGGACACCCCGCACCACCGCGGCCCGTTCAGCGACGCGCCGCTGATCGAGGGGGCGCTGGCCACCGTCGAGTGCCGCACCGAACAGCGGATACCCGCCGGCGACCACACCCTGGTGCTCGGCCGGGTCCTGGAGGCCCGGGTGCCGGATCCGTCCGGCCGTCCGCTGCTGTACTTCCGCGGCGCCTACCGCCGACTGGGCTGATCACGCCGGGCCGCGCCGGGCTCCGCCGGACCGGCGTCACTCGCCGTAGCGGGCCCGCCGCCCCTGCTTGAGCGTGGAGCGGTGCCGCTTGTTCTCCAGCCGCCGCTCGATCATCCCCCGGGTGGGCCGGGTCGCCTTGCGGGCCTTGGGCGGCGCGGCCGTCGCCTCCCCCAGCAGCGAGGACAACCGGGCCGCCGCGACCTCGCGGTTGCGCCACTGCGAGCGGTGCTCGGAGGCCCTGACCACCAGCACCCGGCCGTCCACCAGCCGGCCCGCCAGCCGCTCCAGGGCGCGCTGCTTCCACACCTCGGGCAGCGCGCCGGAGGCGGCCAGGTCGTAGCGCAGCTCGACCTGGGTGTCGGAGGTGTTGACGTGCTGGCCACCGGGGCCGGAGGAACGCGAGAAGCGCCAGACGAGCTCGGCGTCGGGGACGACCACCGACCCCCGTACGCGGATGGGCTCGGGCATGCGCCCATTCTCGCGCGCCGGGGCCCGCCGGGTCACCCGGTTATCCGCGGCCGCCGCCGACCCCGACAATGGCGTACGTGATCGAGCTCGGCTACTCCCTGTCCAACCGCTTCCCCGACCCCCCGCAGACCGACTACCGCACCGCCTCGGTGCACGCGCTGCGGTACGACCTGTTCTGCGGCGACGTCTACCTCGACGCCGACGGCGAGGACATCTCCACGACCTGGGGCTGGGTCCCGGTGCTCGACTTCGCCTGGGCGCTGTGCGACATCGTCGAGGAGCTGGACCGCGACCCCGACGGCAGCCGCGCCGCCCGGGTCCAGCGGGCCGACCTGGACTTCACCCAGAACACCGAGCTGCTGCGCTTCGCCCGCCGGTTCAACTGGGTCGAGGTCGGCGCCACCTGGCGGCCGGACGAGGCGCCGCTGGTGGTCCGTCACAGCGAGCTGCGGCGCGAGGCCCGCGATTTCCTCCAGGACACCCTGGCCGACCTCTTCGACATGCACCCGGATCTGGCCGACAATCCGAACATCTGGTCACTGCAGGGCCGTTTCCGAAGAATCTGACCGGGCCCCGGCCGGATCATTGCTCAAACCGCGCCCGGACCAAAAGAATGAGCCGCGGAGCGTGGAACCAAGTCCACGACCTCTCGCGTTATCCCGGGCAAAAGCAACGAAGGGACAGCAATCACCATGCCAGTGAGCCTCTCCAAGGGTGGCAACGTCTCGCTGACCAAGGAGGCCCCCGGCCTGACCGCGGTCACCGTCGGCCTCGGCTGGGACGTGCGGACCACGACCGGCGCCGAGTTCGACCTCGACGCCAGCGCGATCGTGCTGAACGCGGACGGCAAGGTCCTGTCCAACGGCCACTTCGTGTTCTTCAACAACACCAGCACCCCGGACAACACCGTGGTCCACACCGGTGACAACCGCACCGGCGAGGGCGCCGGCGACGACGAGGCCATCAACGTCAACCTCGCCTCGCTGCCCGCCGAGGCCGCCCGCATCACCTTCCCGGTCTCCATCTACGACGCGGTCGCCCGCTCGCAGAACTTCGGCCAGGTCCGCAACGCCTACATCCGCGTGATCAACGCGTCCGGCGGTGCCGAGCTCGCCCGCTACGACCTCTCCGAGGACGCCGCCACCGAGACCGCCATGATCTTCGGCGAGCTCTACCGCAACGGTGCCGAGTGGAAGTTCCGCGCGGTCGGCCAGGGCTACGCCTCCGGCCTCGCCGGCATCGCCCAGGACTTCGGCGTCCAGATCTGACGCCACCCCGCACGCACCGGAGCGCCCGGCCCCCGCACGACGCGGGGCCGGGCGCTCCGGCGTTCCCGCCCCCGGCCCGTCCGGTGGAGCGCCCGCACGCGCGCGACGCCCCGGTGGCGGGGCCGGTCGGGCCGGTCCCGCCACCGGGGCGTCGTCCTGTCCGCCTGCCGGGCCCGGCCCGGTCAGCGCCTCGGGTACGGAGGGCTCAGTGCGAGCGCGAGGCCCGCAGCTCGGGCAGCTGGAGCAGCTCCGTCTCGTCGTCCGGGGTCAGGTCGACCACCTCGACGACCTCCGGCGCCCCGGCCGCCTCCACCGCCGGCCCGGCCTGTGCCGGGACCTCGGCCGACGCGGTGTAGCGGGTGCTCGCGGCGACCGCCTCGTCCCCCACCACGTCCGCCAGATCGGCCCGCTCGCCCAGCTCCGCGATGCTGCCCACCGCGGGTACCGGGGCCACGGGGGCGACCGGACGGGCGACCGCGCCGGAGCTGCGGCCGAAGAAGCTGAAACCCCCGCGCGCCTGCGCCGGGCGCGGCCGCTGCCGCTCGGCCGGCCGCTCCGGCGCGGCGGGCACCCCGCCCAGCTGCTCCACGGTGGCGGTCAGCACCGGCCGCACCGGCGGAGCCCCGACCTCGGGCCGCTTGGGCGCCTCGGCGACGGCCGGCGCGGGCGCCGGCACGGAGGGCACCGAAGGCGCGGGCACGGCGGACCCCGCGGGCACGGCGGGCCTCGTGGCCACGGCCGCCGGGGCCACGACCACCGGGGCGGGGGCCGTCGCCACCGCCGGCGTCGTACGGGCCCGCAGCGCCACCTCGGCGCTCGCCGCGAGCTCACGCCGGGCCGCACGCTCGCGCTCGGCCTCCCGCTGCGCCCCCACCGCGGCCGCGCGCCGCTCCAGGTGCCGCAGCACGGCCGCGGCCCGGATGAACGCGGCCGGGCTGGCGGGGTACTTGGGACGGCTCGCGGCCAGCGCCCGCTGGGTGGCCTCGGCATCCTTGAGGGCCTGCTCGGCGACCATCACCGCGCGCTCGCGCAGCAGCCGGGCGATCTCGGTCTCGGCCTTGGCCAGCCGCGACTTCTCCGCGGTCAGCCGGCGCCCGAACCGGGTGGCCCGCTCCTCCGCGACCTCCGCCGCGTACTCGGCCTCGGCCAGCTGCTCCTCGAAGCGCTCCTCGGCCCGCATCCGCTGGGCGACGGACACCTCGGCGGCGGCCCGGGCGGCCCGGTCGCGCTGGCGCAGCAGGACCGCGACGCCCAGCGCGGCGAGGACCGCGGCGACCCCCACCGAGCGGACCAGGATGGTGTCCTGACTGAACAGCAGCGAGGCCAGCGCGGCGACGATCAGCACGCCGGCGGCAGTGGGTGGGGAGACCCGACCGAGGAAGGTGGAATGACGGTGGCGTCCGCGAGACATGCCAAGAAACTAGCGTGCGAATTGGGGCCGTGTCAGCCCAGGGTCCCGTTCCGCCCTTGACACCGCACCGCGTGTGCCGCACGCGCCCACGGCGTCGTCCCCGGTCGCGCGGGGGCCCGGGTCAGTGGTGGGAGGCCGCCGGACCGGCCGGATCGTCGTGGTTCTCCGGCAGCTTGCACACGTGCTGGAGCCAGAGCGCCGCCGCGATCACCCCGGCGCCGGCCAGCACCGCGAGACCGGCCGTGACGGCCTGGTCCTGGCGGGCCGGGACGTCCAGCTCGCCGAGCAGGTAGATCCCGAAGCCCGCGTAGATGCCGGTGACCACCGCGGAGACCAGCGCACTCGCCTGCCCCAGCACCACGGCCCGGGCGGCTCCCAGCGGGTCGACCCGCTTGGCGCCGGGCTGGCGCTCGCGGGCCGCCTTCAGCCGGGAACGCAGCGAGATCGCCGTGGCCAGCAGGATCACCGCCACCGCGGCCAGCACCACCGGCGCCGCCGCGGGCACCGCGGGCAGCGTGTCCAGCGAGGCCCACAGCTTGGCGGCGGCCCAGGACAGGGCCGTCGTGACGACGGTGATGCCGATCAGCAGACGGAGGCGAAGCAGCTTCACTCGGACGAGGTCCTTCCCGAGGTTTCCGGTGACGGGCGGCCGCCCCCGGCCGGTGGGACGGATGCGCCAGGCCACCGTACCGGGCCGGGCCGTGCGTTCACCTGCGCGGACGGCGGACACCTACTCGTACGGCCGGGGCACCCGTCCGAGTTCCCGGCCGTACGGATCGGCGGCGCCCGCTCACTCCGGCAGGCGCAGCCGGATGTCCTCGCGCCGGTGGACGCCCTGGGCCTCCTCGCCGCCGAGCTCCTTCAGCAGCCGGGCGACCTGGCCGTGGCCGGGCACCTCGGCGTCGGGCTGGGCGTCCAGCCAGGGGGCGAGCACGAAGGCCCGCTCGTGCGAGCGCGGGTGCGGCAGCAGCAGCCGCGGGTCGTCACTGACGACGCCCTCGTAGGCCAGGACGTCGACGTCCAGGGTGCGCGGGCCCCAGTGGACGGTGCGGACCCGGCCGAAGGCGTCCTCGATCGCGTTGCCGCGGTCCAGCAGGTCGTACGGGGGCAGCGTGGTGCTCAGCACGACGACCGCGTTGTAGTAGGAGGGCTGGTCCTCGGGGCCGCCCACGGCCTCCGTCTCGTACACCGCGGAGACCACCTCGACCCGCAGCCCGGGGGTGTCCGCGAGGGCGTCCACGGCCCCCTGGAGGGTCTCCAGCCGGTTGCCCAGGTTGCTGCCGAGGGCGATCACGGCGCAGCGCCGGCCGTGCAGCGTCGAGTCGGCCGAGTCCACCCGGCGCTCCAGGTCGAACGTGGTCGGCGAGGCGGTCGGGTCGCTGGTACTCATCGGGCGTCCTCTACGGCTGGAAGGGAGGCTCTACGGCTGGCACGGGGCGGGCGGCACGTCACGCGCGGCCCCGGTGGATGGTCACGGTCACGTCGTCGAACGGCACGGTGATCGGGGCGTCCGGCTTGTGCACGGTCACCTCGACCTCCTCCACGGCCTCGTGCTTGAGGCACTGGTCGGCGATGCGCTGGGCGAGGGTCTCGATCAGGTCGACCGGATCGCCGGCGATGATCGCGGTGACCTCCTCGGCCACGATCCCGTAGTGCGCCGTGCGGGTGAGGTCGTCCCCGGAGGCGGCCGGACGGGTGTCCAGGTACAGCACGAGGTCGACCACGAAGGTCTGGCCCTCGGCGCGCTCGCGCTCGAAGACGCCGTGGTGGCCCCGGGCACGCAGGCCCCGCAGGGTGACGCGGTCCAGCAAACGAATCACTGCTCCCAGTCGGACGGGCCCGGCCCCGGATTCGGCGGATCCGGGCAGGGCGGGGACGGGCGGTGCGCCCGCCGCTCCTTTTCGAATCTACCCGTGAGCGCCGACAACGCCTGACCGTCCTACCCGGCGGGAATCGCCGTCACGCACGCCGGAATGGCGATTGACGTGAACGTTCGGTGACCTCCGGGGAATTCCCGGGCGAATCTCCGGGAGGTATTCCGGACCGGCCGACCGCTCAGTCCTCGTCCTCGTCGTCCCCGCTGGTCAGCACGGGTGAACCGTGGTGCGACCAGAGCTTCCAGCCCGCCGGGGTGCGGCGGAACAGATTGGTCGACACGACCTTCCCGCCGACCAGCGGTCCGAGCTCGCCCTCCTCCTCCGCCTCCCCCCCGGAGAGGATGTTCTCGGTGCACGTGACAAGCGCCACATCGCCCTGGACCTCGGCCTCGACATCGGTCAGGAAGAACTGGATGTACTCCGTGTTCATCATGATCAACATGTAGGAGCGGGTCACCTGGGCCCGGCCGCGCAGCACCGGCCAGCCGGGGTGGACGCAGACCACCCCGCCCTTGTCGTCGGCGTCGGCGGCGCCCAGCCAGGCGTCCTCGACCGCCTCCAGGTCGCCGTTCTCCAGGGCCTCGTACAGCGCCCGGTTGGCCGCCAGCACGGCCTCGCGGTCCGCCTCGTCGGACCGCTGACCAGCGGCCCCGCCACTCAACCTGCCGTCGTTCGCCACAGACCCTCCCGTCTCACCCCAACCGGGCCGCGTGCTGCCAGGCCGCGACCACCCTGACGGCGTCCGCCGTACCGGACACGTCGTGCACCCGGACCGCCCAGGCGCCGGCCCCGGCCGACAGCACCGACACCGCGGCGGTCGCGTCGTCGCGCTCCCGGGCCGGGCGCGGCTCCCCGGTTTCCGGGTCGGCCAGCAGCGTACCCAGGAAGCGCTTGCGCGATGCGGCGACCAGCACGGGACGGCCGAGCGCGGTCAGCGCGTCGAGCCGGCCGAGCAGGGCCCAGTTGTGCTCGGCGGTCTTGGCGAAGCCCAGGCCCGGGTCGAGGATCAGCTGCTCCTCCTTGACGCCGGCCGCCAGCAGGGCGTCCATCCGCGCGGTGAGCTCGCCGACCACGTCGGTCACCACGTCGTCGTACACCGCGAGCCGCTCCATGTCGGCGGACTGGCCCCGCCAGTGCATCACCACGAAGGGCACCCCGGTCTCGGCGACCACCCGGGCCATCGCCGGGTCGGCGAGGCCTCCGGAGACGTCGTTGACCAGCGCGGCCCCGGCCGCGACGGCCTGTTCGGCCACGGCGGCGCGCATGGTGTCGATGGAGACCACGACCCCGGCGTCGGCCAGCTCGCGGACCACCGGCAGGACGCGCTCCAGCTCCTCGGCCTCGGTGACCCGCAGGGCCCCCGGCCGGGTGGACTCGCCGCCGACGTCCACCAGGTCCGCCCCGCGGGCCCGCAGCGCCAGCCCGTGCGCGATCGCCCGGGCCGGGTCGTGCCACAGCCCCCCGTCCGAGAAGGAGTCGGGGGTGACGTTGACCACGCCCATCACGGCGCAGCGGTCCAGCCGCGGCAGCCCGGGGGGCAGGGGGTGAGCGGGAGCGTTCATACCCTCATTATCTGGCGCCGGAGCGCCGGACCCCCGGCGGAGGGCTCCCCCGGTACGCCGGACCCCCGGCGGAGGGCTCCACCGGGGGTCCCGGGCCCGGATCCGGTGGGCGGACCCGGGGCGTACGGGCCGGCGCACCGGCCCGCGGCGGCTCACGCGGCCTCGGTGACCTCCGGGCGGGTCCGCGCCGGCATCAGGCCCTCGCGCTGGCGCCGGCGGCCGAAGCGGGGCATGCCGAGGGTGATGAAGGCCTCGGCCTGCATCGCGGCGAAGCCGATCCGGGGCAGGTCGCGGTTGTTCGGGAAGACCAGGAAGCGCGGCTCCCACTCCGGCTGGAACTTGGCGTTGAACTTGTACAGCGACTCGATCTGGAACCACCGCGAGGAGAACACCAGCAGCCCGCGCCAGGCCCGCAGCACCGGGCCGGCTCCGATCCGCTCGCCGCGGGCCAGCGCCGAGCGGAACATCGCGAAGTTCAGCGACACCCTGCGCACGCCCAGCGCGGGCACGGCCTGCAGCGCGGCGACGATCAGCAGCTCGTTCAGGCCCGGGTCGGCGGCGCGGTCACGGCGCATCAGCTCCAGCGAGATGCCGTCCGGCCCCCACGGGACGAAGTGCAGCACGGCCTTCAGGTCGTCGCCGTCCTCGCCCTCCGCGGGCTCCTTGTGGGCGGTGACCACCACGCAGGCGTCGTCGCCCGGGTCGCCGAAACGGCCCAGCGCCATCGAGAAGCCGCGCTCGGTGTCGGTGCCGCGCCAGCGGGCCGCCGCGTCGGCGATCCGGTGCTTCTCCTCCAGGGACAGCTCGGAGACCCGGCGCACCTTGCAGGAGTAGCCGTTGCGCTCGATCCGCTTGACCATCTGGCGGACGTTGCGCATGGCCCGCCCGGAGAGCGAGAAGGTGGTGGCGTCGACGATCGCCTCGTCGCCGAGCTCCAGGGCGTCCAGGCCCGCCTCGCGGGTCCAGATCTCGCCGCCCAGCTCGCTGCAGCCCATCACGGCCGGCACCCAGGCGTGCTCGCGCGCCTCGGCCATGAACACCTTGATCGCGCCGGGCCACGCCTCGTAGTCGCCGACCGGGTCGCCGGAGGCGAGCATGACGCCGGAGACCACCCGGTAGGAGATCGCGGCCTTGCCGGTGGGCGAGAACAGCACGCTCTTGTCACGCCGCAGCGCGAAGTAGCCCAGCGAGTCGCGCTCGCCGTGCCGGTCCAGCAGCTCGCGGACCCGCTCCTCGTCCTCGGCGGTCAGCTCCGGCTCGGGCTTCTCGGGGCGCAGCGCCAGGTAGGCGGTGGTGAGCGCGGTGATCAGGCCGAGCCCGCCGAGCAGGTACGCGACCAGGTCGGAGACCCGCTCGGAGTCGTAGTCCACCGGCCCTTCGAACCCGAACAGCCCGTACCCGACGTGCTCCAGACGCCCGAACAGGCCGGGGTGGCCGATCTCGTACTTGGCCCGGGCGCTGACCACCAGCAGGCCGAGCAGCACGCTGACGGTGCCCAGCACGACCAGGTTGACCACGGCCCGCCAGCGGGTGCGCGGGTCGGCCTTGGCGTAGAACTCGCGGCGGTGCACCAGCATCACCACGAACAGCACCAGCGAGACCACGGCCGGGCCGATCTGGTGCCAGCGCAGCAGGTGCAGCGCGGCGCCGAGCGGCAGCAGCACGCAGACCGCCCGCCAGGCGCGCCGCTTGCGGCGGCGCAGCGCGTGGGCGAGCAGGACCAGCAGCATGCCGACCATCAGCGTGCCGGCCGCGGCGAGGCTGGTGGTGCCACCGGGCAGCTGCCCGGCGACGGTGTGCATCCTGGTGTGCCGCAGGCGGGGGAACACCGCGCAGGCGATGTCCACCAGCCCGATCAGCAGGCAGGCGTAGCCGACCGCCCCGGGCAGCCAGGCCCGGGGTACGGCGGCCGCCTGGGTACGAAGCGTCTGCAGCCCCCGGCGGCGCGGCGGCTGCTCGGTGCTCGGCTCAACGGACACGGGAACGCTCATGGAAGCTCAGGGTAGATGCTGCGGAGCGCCGTCCGGTCACTCCTGAGGAGGAGTTGTGATGGACCTTCATGCCTTTTCCTTCATCAGGCAATGCGCACACCAAGAAACCGGTGCGGGTCGAGAACCGGTGCCGATCGCGCGCTGCGATTGAGCCGAGGGTGGGAGCGGGCCCCCGGTGCCGCGTGGCGCGGCGGTCAGCTCGCGCACACGATACGTACGGTGGACGCCGCATTCTAGGGCGTCGGTTGCGGCCGTCGCAGCCGTCCCCCCGGCCCGCTCCGGCGGCCGGACCGCCCGACCGCGACGGCACGCGACCGACGTGCCGGCAGACCGCGCGCCCCGCCCCGACAGCGTCCCACCGGAAGGCCGACGGCATGGAACTGACCAGCGACGCGCTGGTGAACTCGCTGCTCGCGCTCGGCGCGGCGGCCCTCGTCACCACTCTGTGGATCTGGCCCCGGCTGGCCCGGCAGCGACCGCTGCCGGTGCTGGCCCGGATCGGGTTGCTGACGGTCACCCAGATCTCGGTCCTGGCCGTGCTGGCGCTGTCGGTGAACAACTCCTTCGGCTTCTACACCTCCTGGGACGACCTGCTCGACCCCGGCGGCGCCAAGCTCGCGCTGACCGCCACCGACCGGTCCAAGGACGCCGCGGCCCCGTCCGACGCGCTGGTCCGGCCGACCGAGGAGGGCGGCCTGGAGACCGTCACGGACCTGCCCAAGGGGGCACCCGAGGAGGTCGGCCGGGTCGAGTCGATCCGGGTGAAGGGCAGGGAGAGCGGACTCTCCGACCAGATGTTCGTGTACCTTCCGCCGCAGTACTTCGACCCCAAGTTCGCCCTGGTCCGCTTCCCGGTGGTGCTGGCCATCGCCGGCTACCCCGGCAACACCGTGCACCTGCTGAAGGAGCTGCCGGTCGCCCAGACCGCCGCCGAGCTCCAGCAGGCCGGCCGGATGCCGCCGACCGTCGTGGTGATGGCCCGCCCCACCCTGACCCCGCCCCTCAACACCGAGTGCGTGGACGTCACCAACGGCCCGCGCACCGAGACCTGGTTCGTGAAGGACGTGCCCGAGGCGCTGCGCTCCGCCTACCGGGTCGGCCGCTCGGCCGCGTCCTGGGCCACCTTCGGCTACTCCACCGGCGGCAGCTGCGCGATGCGGCTGGCGATGCGCCACCCCGAGGTGTACGGCACCGCGAGCGGGCTGCACGCGGACTTCCGGCTGGTCGAGGACCAGTGGACGAACGGCGCCCTGCTCGGCGGGGACCAGAACCAGCTGAACCAGCACGACCTGGGCTGGCGGCTGCAGAACCTCCCGGCGCCGGCCGTCTCGCTGCTCGCCGTCTCCACCCGCAAGGAGGCCGACTACCAGGACACCGTCCGCTTCGTCGAGCTGGCCCAGCAGGTCGCGGCGGCCAACCCGCAGTTCAAGGTCGAGTCGCTCTACCTGGACGACGGCGGCCACAACTTCGACAGCTGGGTGCGGGAGCTCCCGGCGACCCTGGAGTGGCTCGGCGCCCGCCTCGGCTGAGGGCCCGGCCGAGGCCCCGCCGGGGGCTGAGGGCCCGGCCGAGGCCCCGCCGGGCACGGCCCGAGGCCCCGACGGCCCCGCCGGGCGCGGTGATCGCGCAGCCGGGTGATTACCGGCCGGTTCGGCGCGGCGTCCACGCCGGGCCGGGAACGTATCGCGATCGCCCGGCCGAACGGCCGGCCGCGCCCGGATCCGTGCAGGAGGCCATCATGCTCAGCACCCGATCGCTGTTCGACGAGATCTACCGGAACGACGAGGCGTACCAGCTGTTCTGCAGCATCGCCGCGGGCGGCGAGGACCAGGGCGGCTGGGAGAACGAGCGGATCACCGCCCTCACCCGGGACCCGGTGCTCGCCCCCAAGATCGCCCGGCACGGCGCGGACGAACGCAAGCACGGCCGGATCTTCACCCAGCTGCTGCACAAGCGCGGGCTCGACAAGGTGGACGTCCCCGACGACACCGACTACTGCATGCTGCTGGAGCGCCAGGGCGTGGGCCTCTCGCACGAGCGGCTGAGGACCGACATCCCGCTGGCCGAGCGCGAGATCATCACCTACCTCGCGCACAGCCGGGTCACCGAGCAGCGCGCCGCCGAGCAGATGCGCCAGCTGGTGAAGGCGTACGCCGACAACCCGGACCTCTCCCGGGCGATGCGGATGATCTCGGCGGACGAGGACAACCACCTCGCGTACTGCCACGAGGAGCTGCTGCGGCTGACCGCCCTGGGCCACGGGCCGTACATCCGGCACGCGCTGGAGACCTGCGCGCGCGGCGAGATCCGCACCCACCGGGACGTGGGGCTGGCCGTCACCTCACGGCTCGGGCGGATCCTGCGGTGGCCGCGCTGGCAGCTCGTCGTGGTCACCCTCGGCGTGCACGTGCTCTACCTCTACGACCGGGCGTACGGCTGGCGCCGGATGGTGCGGCTGCGGATGCCCGAGCGCCGCGACGCCATGGGCACCCCGGCCCCGCCGCACGCCGGGCACTGAGGCCCGCGCCGACGTCCGGACCCGGTCAGCGCCCGATGATGAGGCTCATCGCCTCGGCCCGGGTGGCGGGGTCGCGCAGCTGGCCGCGCACGCAGGAGGTGATGGTCTTGGCGCCGGGCTTGCGGATGCCGCGCATCGACATGCACATGTGCTCGCACTCGACCACGACGATCGCGCCGCGCGGTTCGAGTATCCGCATCAGCGCGTCCGCGACCTGGCTGGTCAGCCGCTCCTGGACCTGCGGGCGCCGGGCGTAGACGTCGACCAGCCGGGCCAGCTTGGACAGGCCGGTGATCTTGCCGCTGGTGGACGGGATGTACCCGACGTGGGCGACCCCGCGGAACGGCACCAGGTGGTGCTCGCAGACGGAGGTCAGCTCGATGTCCTTGACCAGCACCATCTCGTCGTGGCCGAGGTCGAAGGTGGTGGTCAGGACGTCCTCGGGCTGCTGCCAGAGCCCCGCGAATATCTCCTTGTAGGCGCGGGCGACCCGGGCCGGGGTCTCCAGCAGGCCCTCGCGGTCCGGGTCCTCGCCCACGGCGAGCAGCAGCTCGCGGATGGCGTTCTCGGCCCGCTTCTGGTCGAAGGTGCCGACGGCAGGGGGACCGTCGAACGTCACCGGGTCGATCATGCGGGCCTCGCTAACTAGTGGACGTACTCGGGCTGAACAGCACGGATGCCGCGCCTCCAGGGTACAAACCCTGGAAGCGCGGCATCCATTCCGTACGGGGTCCGGCCGGTCAGCCCTCGGTGGGCGGCTCGGTCGGCAGCGGCGGGAACTTCACCGTGTCGACCGGGGCGGCCTCGACGGCGGCAGCGCCGTTGGTCAGCGCCAGCTCCTTCGGGGACTGCACCGGCGGCCGGGTGGACGGCGTCCGGCGGGACGAGCCCGTCCAGGCCGGCCGGGCCGGGCGCTTGACGACCGGGGCGAAGATCTCGGCGATCTGCTCCTTGTTGAGGGTCTCCTTCTCCAGGAGCTCCAGGACCAGGTTGTCGAGCACGTCGCGGTTCTCGACCAGGATCTCCCAGGCCTCGTTGTGCGCGGACTCGATGAGCTTCTTGACCTCTTCGTCGACCAGCCCGGCGACCTCTTCCGAGTAGTCGCGCTGGTGGCCCATCTCGCGGCCCAGGAAGGGCTCCGAGTTGTCCGAGCCGAACTTGATCGCACCGAGGCGCTCGGTCATGCCGTACTGGGTGACCATGGCCCGCGCGGTGGCGGTGGCCTTCTCGATGTCGTTCGAGGCGCCGGTGGTCGGGTCGTGGAAGACCAGCTCCTCCGCCGCGCGGCCGCCCAGCATGTACGCCAGCTGGTCGAGCATCTCGTTGCGGGTGGTGGAGTACTTGTCCTCGTCCGGCAGCACCATGGTGTAGCCGAGGGCCCGGCCGCGGGACAGGATCGTGATCTTGTGCACCGGGTCGCTGTACTGGCAGGCCGCCGCGACCAGGGCGTGACCGCCCTCGTGGTACGCGGTGATCTTCTTTTCCTTGTCGGACATGATCCGCGTGCGCTTCTGCGGACCCGCCACGACGCGGTCGATCGCCTCGTCCAGGATGAAGTTGTCGATCAGCTTCTTGTCCGAGCGCGCGGTCAGCAGAGCGGCCTCGTTGAGGACGTTCGACAGGTCCGCGCCGGTGAAGCCGGGGGTGCGCTTGGCGACGGCCGACAGGTCGACGTCGGGCGCGATCGGCTTGCCCTTCTGGTGCACCTTGAGGATGTCCAGACGGCCCTGGAGGTCGGGGCGCTCGACGGCGATCTGCCGGTCGAAGCGGCCCGGGCGCAGCAGCGCCGGGTCCAGGATGTCGGGGCGGTTGGTGGCGGCGATCAGGATGACGCCGCCCTTGACGTCGAAGCCGTCCATCTCAACCAGCAGCTGGTTGAGGGTCTGCTCGCGCTCGTCGTGGCCGCCGCCGAGGCCCGCGCCGCGGTGCCGGCCGACGGCGTCGATCTCGTCGACGAAGACGATCGCCGGGGCGTTCGCCTTGGCCTGCTCGAAGAGGTCGCGCACCCGGGAGGCGCCGACACCGACGAACATCTCGACGAAGTCCGAGCCGGAGATGGAGTAGAAGGGCACACCGGCCTCGCCGGCGACGGCGCGCGCCAGCAGGGTCTTGCCGGTGCCGGGCGGGCCGTACAGCAGCACGCCCTTGGGGATCTTGGCGCCGACCGCCTGGAACTTGGCCGGCTCCTGCAGGAACTCCTTGATCTCGTGGAGCTCCTCGACCGCCTCGTCCGCGCCCGCGACGTCGGAGAAGGTGGTCTTCGGGGTGTCCTTGGTGAGCAGCTTGGCCTTCGACTTGCCGAACTGCATGACGCGCGAGCCGCCGCCCTGCATCTGGTTCATCAGGAAGAGGAAGACCAGCACAATGATCACGATCGGCAGCATCGACAGCAGCAGGCTGACGAAGGTGCTCTGCTTCTCGGGACTGACCGTGTAGCCCTCGGCGAGCGTGCTCTGGTCGTTGTCGTTGACCTGGCTCTGCAGCTTCTCGGCGATCGCGACGCCCTGGTCCCCGATGTACGAGGCCTGGAACTTGCTGCCGGACGGCGGCTTGCCGGTGCCCGCGTTGGGCAGCGTCGCGCCGTCCTTGAGCTGGATCTTGACGGTGTTGGAGTCACCGGTGGTGATCTGCGCGGACTTGACCTGCTTCGCGTCGATCGCTGCGACGACCTGACCGGTGTCCACCGTCTTGTAGCCGTTCGAGTCCGAAACGACCTGCATCAGCACGATGACGGCGAGGACGGCCAGCACGATCCACATGATCGGCGCACGGAAGTATCGCTTGACGTCCATCCATGCGGGGCGTTGCCGCCCCGTCCCTCCTGCCACTCAACGGCGCCGAGGGGCTCTGGGCCGCCGGCGCATCCGGGATGTGCTCATGTGAAGAGCGGTTTTATTGGACCGTACCGCAGTGCGGCCGCATCTTGGCGGGAGCACAGCGACACGACCTATGTTCTTGTCCCCCGATCCAACGGGCGGGAACGACCAACTGTTCCCGCCCATCGCCCGAACGGGGCCGGGTGGGGCTCTCAGCCGCCGTACACGTGCGGCGCGAGGGTGCCGATGAACGGGAGGTTGCGCAGCTTCTCGGCGTAGTCCAGGCCGTAGCCGACCACGAACTCGTTCGGGATGTCGAAGCCGACGTACTTCACGTCGATCTCGACCTTGGCCGCGTCGGGCTTGCGCAGCAGGGTGCAGACCTCCAGGGAGGCCGGGCCGCGCGAGCCCAGGTTGCCGAGCAGCCACGACAGGGTGAGGCCGGAGTCGATGATGTCCTCGACGATCAGGACGTCCCGGCCGGCGATGTCGGTGTCGAGGTCCTTGAGGATGCGCACCACGCCCGAGGACTTGGTGCCCATGCCGTACGAGGAGACGGCCATCCAGTCCATGGTGACCTGCGAGTGCAGGGCCCGGGCGAGGTCGGCCATGACCATCACGGCACCCTTGAGGACGCCGACGATCAGCAGGTCCTTGCCTGCGTAGTCCCGGTCGATGCGCTCGGCCAGCTCCAGGAGCTTGGCGTCGATCTCGTCCTTGCTGATGAGCACCTTCGCGAGGTCAGCGCCCATGTCGTTCTGGTCCACCGGGGATACGTCCTCAAACGTGTCGGGGTCTGTGTGGCCGGCGGCCGGCTCCCCCGGGGCATGGCTGCCCGTCAGTCACCCTGTCGCCGAAAGACCAGCGTGCCACACCTGCGGGTGGCTTCGATCCCCCCGGGTAGGTGCAGCGGCCCCTGACCGCGCCACCCGGTGACCAGCAGGTCGATCGTTTCGAGGTGCCGCGCGAACAGGTCCCCGGCCGGGCAGCCCGCCCGCAGGGCGGCCCGGCGCAGCACCCGGCGGCGCACCGCGGGGGGCAGTTCGGCCAGTTTCACGGCGTCCAGGGCGCCTTCGCCCGTACGGAGGTCGCGCTCCGCCAGGGCGGCCCACTGGTCGAGCGCGTCGGCGTCGTCGCGGAACAGCCGGGCGGTGCGGGCGAGCGCCTCGACCACTCCGCCGCCCAGGTGCTTCTCCAGCACGGGCAGCACCTCGTGGCGCACCCGGGAGCGGGTGTAGGCGGGGTCACAGTTGTGCGGGTCGTCCCAGACCGGGATCGCCTGCGCGGTGCAGGCCTGCCGGGTGGCGGAGCGGTCCAGCTCCAGCAGCGGACGGCGGTAGCGGCCCTTCTGGGCCGGCATCCCGGCCAGCGAGCGGGCGCCGGAGCCGCGGGCCAGGCCCAGCAGCACCGTCTCGGCCTGGTCGTCCCGGGTGTGCCCGAGGAGCACCGCGATCGCGCCGTGCCGCTCGGCGGCCGAATCCAGCGCCGCGTACCGGGCGTCCCGGGCGGCGGCCTCGGGGCCGCCCTCGCGGCCGACCCGGACGGCGACCGCCTCGACCGGGTCCAGGCCCAGCTCGCGCAGCCGCTCGGCCACCTGGGCGGCACGCTCGCCGGAGCCCGCCTGCAGGCCGTGGTCGACGGTGACGGCGCCGACCCGCAGACCCAGCTTGGGCGCCTCGAAGGCGGTCGCGATGGCCAGCGCCATGGAGTCGGCGCCGCCGCTGACGGCGACCAGGACCAGCGGCGAGCCGGGCGCGGCCGGCGTGCGGGGCAGCCCGGAGGGGTGGCGGTGGGCGTTGCCGATCAGCGTGGTCCCGGCGGCGGCGACGGCGGCCAGCGGGGCCCGGTCGGCGTGCTCGCGGGGCCCGCGGACGGGGGCGGTGAAGGTACTGCCGGCCTCGGTGGCGAGGTCGGCGAGGGTGCGGCGGACGGCCAGGCGTATCGCGGCGACGGCGGGGTGAGGGCCCACGGCGGACGACTCCTCGGCGGAGGGGGGACGGGGACGGCGGGGCGCGGCGGGGACCGCGCCGGGCGAGCGCCCCTGTTACCGGGCGCTCACAGATGGTGGCAGAAAGTGGCGGGCCGCTACGCCACCCGCGCCACCGGTACGACCACCGTCCCACGTACGGGTGAATGGCGAAACGGTTCTTCACCCGCCATCTGCGCGATTGGACCACTCGTGCGAACGGGTTTGACCGTCGGCGACCGGCCGTGGGCGTTCTGACGGCCGGCCGCCGACCTCACCGGGCGATGCGGCGGGTGATCAGCGGATGATCAGCGCGCGACCCGGGCCACCCAGGCCGCGGGATCGTGGATCTCCTCCTTGGTCGGCAGGGTGTTGGGCGAGGTCCAGACCCGGTTGAAGCCCTCCATGCCGACCCGCTCGACGACCCCGCGCACGAACACCGCGCCGTCCTGGTACTGCCGCAGCTTGGCGTCCATGCCCAGCAGCCGGCGCAGCACCAGGTCCAGCCGGTTGGCACCGCGGTCCCGGCGCTGCTGGAACTTCTCCCGGATCTCCGCCACGCTCGGCACCACGGCCGGGCCCACACCGTCCATCACCACGTCCGCGTGGCCCTCCAGCAGCGACATCACGGCCGTCAGCCGGGCCAGGATCTCGCGCTGGGCGGGCGACTGGACCACCTCCAGCAGCGTCCCCGGGGAGGAGCCGTCGCCCCGGCCGCCGAGGCCGGGCAGTCCGCCGCCGAGCGTGCCGGCCGCGTCCCGCAGCCGCTCCAGCAGCGCGCCCGGGTCGACGTCCGTCTCGCCCAGGAAGGACTGCACCTCGGACTGGATGTGGTCGCGCAGCCACGGCACCGCGGTGAACTGGGTGCGGTGGGTCTCCTCGTGCAGGCAGACCCAGAGCCGGAAGTCGGACGGGTCGACGTCCAGCTCCCGCTCGACGTGCACGATGTTCGGCGCCACCAGCAGCAGCCGGCCGGGGCCGGGGGCGTCCGGGCCCAGCCGCGGCTTGTCGAACAGCGCGGCCGGGCTGTCCGGCGCGGTGACCGCGGGCTCCGCGGGCGCGAAGGTCTCGTACTGGCCGAGCACCTTGGTGGCCAGGAACGCCAGCAGCGCGCCGACCTCGATCCCGGTGGCCTTCTCCCCCACCGTGCCGAACACGCCGGCCGCGGCGCCGTTCGTCCGGCGGGCCTGCAGCTTCTCCACCAGCGGCTGCACGACCGTGCGGAAGCCCGCCACGTTGGCCCGCACCCAGCCGGGCCGGTCCACGATCAGCACCGGGGTCGCGGCCGCCTCGGACAGGCTGGTCGAGCGCATGCCGGTGAACTCCCGGACGTGCTCCTCGGCCGCCAGCGCGTGCCGGCGCAGCTGGGCGACCACCGCGGACGCCTCGGCCCGGCTCACCTCCGGCCCCGGTCGTACCAGCCTGGTCGCGGTCGCGACCGCGAGATTCCAGTCGACCATGTCAGCACCGCCGCTCGCGCTCGTCATGCCCTCACCGTACGTGCTCCCGTGCACCGGGGGGAGCCACAGGCGCAGACGTCCTGCACGGTGGACGCACGGGGGGCGCCGAAGGTGCCCGGAGCGCCTCCCCGGGCGGCTCCGGACCCTCCCGCGGGTGCTCAGTGGCAGCCGCAGGCCGCCAGCCTGGCGACGATCCGGTCCATCGCGGCGCGGGCGGAGTCGGCCGGGGCGGTGGTGCGGGTCATCACGGCGAAGGCGAGCAGCCGGCCGTCGGCGTCGACCACGGTGCCGGCCAGGGTGTTGACGCCGCTCAGGCTGCCGGTCTTGGCGCGGACCAGGCCGGCCGCCTCGGAGGCGCCGGACCCCGCGCCGAAGCGCTTGCCGAGGGTGCCCGTGAACCCGGCGATCGGCAGGCCGGTGAGCGCCGGGCGCAGCTTGGGCTGCTGCTCGGAGGCGGCCAGGGCGAGCAGCCGGACGAGCGTGGTGGGCGGGATCGCGTTGCCGGGGTGCAGCCCGCTGCCGTCGTTGAGGACCACCCCGGCCAGCGGCACCCCGAGCCGGGTCAGTTCCTGGGTGACGGCGGTGGCCGCGCCCTCGAAGCTGGCGGGCTGGTGGGCGGCCAGCGCGACCTGGCGGGCGATCGCCTCGGAGAGGGTGTTGTCGGAGGTGGTCAGCAGCCGCTCCACCAGCCGGGCCACGGTCGGCGACTCCACCCGGCCCAGCACCGGGGCGCTCGCCGCGGCCGGGGCGGCGGCCGCCTTCGGCCGGCCCTCGACGGTGATGCCCTGCGCCTTCAGCAGGGCGGCGAAGGCCTCGGCGGCGTGACCGGCCGGGTCGGCGACCCGGGCCGGGGCGTCCTCCCGGCTCTTCGGGTCGGACCTGCCCTCGTCCACCATCAGCGGGGTGACCAGCGCGATGTTGGCCGCGTCGTGGTTCTTGTGCTGCGGGTTGCCCGAGTAGAGGGAGACGTCGTAGTCGAGCTTGACGCCGGTGGTGCCGGCGGCCTTGAGGGCGACGGCGGTCTGGCGGGCCAGCAGCTCCAGCGAGGCGGGCGCGGTGTCGGCGTCGGCCGGCATCCCGCCGATCTGCACCTGGTCGGCGGGCAGCGCGGTCAGGGTCGGGTCACCGCCACCCACGAGGGTGATCTCCCCCGGGCCCGCGCCCTTGACGACCCGGGTGGCGAGCCGGGTGTCCGCCGGGATCAGCGACAGCGCGGCGACCGCGGTGGCCAGCTTGGTGGTGGAGGCGGGCGTGGCGGGGGTGCTCTCGCCGGAGCCGTACAGCAGCCGGCCGTCCACCGCGTCCATCACGGCGAAGGTGACGGTGCCGAGGTTCTTGTCCGCCAGAGCGGCGGCCAGGGCCTCGCGCAGGCCCTGGGAGGTCGGCACGCCGTCCGCCGCGCCGGCGTCCGGGGAGGCCAGCACCGGGCCGGCGGGCGCCGGGCGGG